>DAMABW010000140.1:0-10323 GCA_031999925.1 Massilia sp.
CCGAGCCGATCGTACAAACGGGCTTCCTCACCGGCTGGGGGGATTGGCGGGGCGGTGTTCGGTTATGCGCTGATGTTCTTCCTGTTCTACTGCTTCGCGCAGTCCGCCCTGATTTCCTACCTCAAGGGCAACGCGGTGCGGATCACGCCCGACCAGTTCCCCGACCTCGATGCGCAGATCAACGCCTGCTGCTTCAAGCTGGGCCTGGAGCGCGCGCCCGACGCCTACCTGCTGCAGATTGGCGGCTCGCTGAATGCCTTTGCCACCCGCTTCCTCGGACGCGACTTCCTGGTGCTGTACTCGGACGTGGTCGACGGCCTGCACGACAACCCGGACGCCCTGAACTTCTACATCGGCCATGAGATCGGCCACATCAAGCGCAAGCACCTGAGCTGGGGCACCGTGCTGCTGCCGGCCTCGATCCTGCCGCTGATCGGCGCCGCCTATTCGCGCGCCCGCGAGTACACCTGCGACCGCCACGGCCTGGCCGCCTGCGAGCAGCCGGTGAACGCCGAATTCGGCATGGCGGCCCTGGCGGCCGGCGGCAAGCGCTGGCGCACCATGAACAACAGCGCCTTCATCGAGCAGTCGCGCGAGACCGAGGGCTTCTGGATGTCCTTCCATGAACTGGTTGGCGATTACCCGTGGCTGGTCAAGCGCATGGCCGCGGTGCGCGCCCTGGCCGCCGGCCAGGAACCGCGGCAGCCGCGACGCCACCTGCTGGCGACGCTGCTGGCGCTGTTCGTGCCGCGCCTGGGAGGCGCCGCCGCCGGCAGCATGGGCGGCTTGATCGCGCTGGTGGCGATGGCCGGCATCCTGGCGGCGGTGGCCATTCCGGCCTACCAGGAGTACACGCAAAAGGCGGTGGCGATGAGCGCCTACGCCGCCGGCCAGCAGGCCAGCGCCAAGGTCGAACACTACCTGGCCGAACATGGCCGTATCCCGACGCTGGCCCAGGCCGGCATCCCGGCCAATCCGGGCGGGCAAGTGCGCGAAATCGAGATCGATCCGAAGAACGCCGTGCTGCGCGTGCTGACCAGCATCGACACGAAAGAGGGCGCCGGCGTGCTGGTGTTCGAGCCGTCGCTCGACGAGGACGGCAAGGTGTCGTGGAGTTGCAGCGCCGAAGGCATTGCGGCGCGTGCGTTACCGGCGGAGTGCCAGTGACAGTGTGACTTTCGGAGCGCGGCCTTATTTGAGCGCCTGACAAAACCTTCAGGGCAAGGCGCACCGGTGAAGACAGTACGCTAGTACGGCGAGACGGTGCAACGCTGCCATGGAGGTTTTTCAGGCGCTCATTCTGCCTGGTCGCGCATCCACTCCTTCAGGCCATTGACCCAGTTCTTGGCCGGCAGGTTGTAGCGCCGCTTGATCTCGCCGGCGCGCTCGTAGAGCACGGCGAAGTCGATCTGTGGCGCGTCCTTGAAGGCGATCACGACGATGTTCGCGTCGTGTACCTCGGGCAGCCAGACCACCGCGTCGAACACCTCGCGCATCGCATCCAGGTTCTTGTCGTAGCTCGACAAGTCGCCGAACACGTTGGTGGTCATGATGCCGTTCGGGCGCAGGCAGTCGAAGCAGCCTTGATAAAACTCCGGCGTGTCGAGCACCGGGCCGCGCGCTTCCTCGTCGTACAAATCCACCTGCAGCACGTCGACCTGGCCGTGGTTTTTCGCGTCGAGCACGAAGTCGAGCGCGTTCATTTCGCGCACGTCCAGGCGGTCGTCGTTCGGCGGCAGTTCGAACAGCGCGCGGCAGATCGCGATCACGTTCGGATTCAGTTCGGCCGCCGTCACGCGCGCGTCCGGAAAGCGGCGGTGGCAGAACTTGGTCAGCGCCGCGCTGCCCAGGCCCAGCTGCACGATGTGGCGCGGATGGTCGAGGAAGAGCAGCCAGGCCATCATCATCTGCACGTATTCCAGCTCGATCGCATCCGGCCGCGCCAGGCGCATCGCGCCCTGTTCCCAGGAGGTGCCGAGGTGCAGCGAGCGTACGCCCTCGAATTCGGTGATGGTGGCGGGCGGGTGGCCCGGCTGGGCGAAGCGGGGATCGAAGGGAGGCGGCTTGGACATGGCGAGGCGTTCTGCGGTGAAGGCCGATCTTAACAGAGCGCCGCGCGTGGTCGCCTCAAGGCGTGCCGTTGCGGCCGTACCGGTGGCAGGCGTCGCGCGCGCCGAGTTTTTCCAGCCAGGCCGCGACGTGCGGGTAATCGGGACGGTCCATCGGCGTCATCAGCCAGCGGTTGGCGGAAAGGCCCAGCACGATGTCGGCCAGGCTGAAGCCAGCGCCGGCCACATATGCCCCGGTCTTGCCAAGCTGGGCGTCGAGGATGCCCATGTGCCGGTTCCAGCCTTGGACGCCGGCGTCGATCTGCGCCGGGTCGGTGTGGGCGGGACTGTGCCGCACCAGCGCCATGAAGGCATAGCGCCAGGCCGTGTTCAGTTCGGTCGCCTGCCAGTCCATCCATTGTTCGACCTGCGCGCGTGCGCCGGATTCGCGCGGCAGCAGCGCTTCGCCGTCGTAGCGCGTGCACAGGTAGCGGCAGATGGTGTTCGATTCCCACAGCACCAGATCACCGTCGACCAGCACCGGCACCATCCGGTTCGGGTTCAGGGCGGCGTGGGCGGCGTCGTTCCACTCTTCGCGCGCAAAGGGCAGGCCGAGTTCGGCGCAGGTCCAGAGCACCTTGCGCACGTTGATCGATGTGGCTTTACCGATAATCTTCAGCATGCGGCGGCTCCGGTGAGTGGTCAGGCGGGCAGGATCATGGTCACCGCCAGCCCGCCGCCTTCGCGGTTGGCCAGCAGCACGCGCCCGCCGTGGGCTTCGGCGATTTCGCGCACCAGTGCCAGGCCCAGGCCGGTGCCGCTGCGCTTGGTGGAATAGAAGGGCACCAGCGCATTGGTCAGCACCGCCTCGCTCATGCCGCTGCCGCGGTCGGCGACCTCAATGCGCAGCAGGTCCTGGCCGCGCCGTACCTGCAGTTCCACGGCCTCCGGCGGCGAGCCCGATTCGTGGGCGTTCTTCAGCAAGTTCAGCAGGGCCTGTTCCATCTGGCTGCGGTCGAAGCGGGCCGCTTCCTCGGGCAGTGCGCCAGTCACGCGGAATGGCACCTGGGCCTGCAGATGCGCCACCACCTCGGTCCAGGCGCAGGGCGCGATGCGCGGCGCGGGCAGCTTGGCAAAGCGCGCGTAGCCGAGGATGAAGCTTTCCAGGTGGCGGGTGCGCTCGCCGATGGTTTCCAGGATCATCGGCAGGCGCTCGGTCTGGCCGCGCCGCACCAGCTCCGCGCCGGAGTGGGCCAGGGACGCCAGCGGCGCCAGCGAGTTGTTCAGCTCATGGCTGATCACGCGGATCACCTTTTTCCAGGTCTGCACTTCCTGGCGCCGCAGTTCGGCCGTCAGGTGGCGCAGCAGCAGCAGTTCGTGCCGGCGTCCGTTCAGGCTGAAATGGCTGCGCGCCAGGTGGTAGACCTCTTCGTCCTCGCCTTCGCCGGCCGTGAACAGGCCGTCGCCGCCGCGCGCCAGCGCATCGACCAGGGCCGGGCTGGCATGCTCCAGCAAGGCGTCGAGGCGGTGGCCTTCGAGCTTGCGCCCGTCGGCCAGCAGCTGGCGCGCTGCCAGGTTGGCGTACACCACGGTGCCGGCGCGCTGCGGCAGGTCGGCCACCAGCAGCATCGCCACCGGCGTGTTCTGCACCATGGTGTCGAGCAGCAGTTCGCGCTGCGCCAGGTCGCGCCGCTGCTCGCGCAGTACGGTGCCGAGCGCATTGTGCGAGGCGACCAGGTCGGCCAGTTCGTCGTTCTGGGGCCAGTGCAGGCTGAAGGAAAAGTCGCCGTCGCGGTAGCTGCTGACGGTGCCTTCCAGCGCGCGGAACAGCGACAGGATCGGCTGCACCTGCGAGCGCACCGTGATGATCGCGAGCGGCACCACGCAGGCCAGGCAGAGCACGAATACCAGCAGCGGCCGGCCGGGGAGGAAGTGGTCGAGCGCCAGCGCGATCAGGATGCCGACCGCGAGCAGGGTGCCGACCAGGGCCGAGAAGCGGGTGACGAGGGACAGGCGCATGCCGGTATCAGGCGCCCCGTTCGATACCCAGGCGTTCCATGCGCCGGTACAGGGCCTGGCGCGACAGCCCGAGTTCGGCGGCGGCCTGCGAGACCACGCCGCCGGCGCGCGCCAGGGCGGCGGCGATGGCGTCGCGGTCGGGCTCCGCTTCCTGGGGTGGTGCCGCCAGGGCCGCGGCCGGTAGGCCGAGATCGGCCACGCGGATCAGTTCTCCTTGCGCCAGCAGGTTGGCGCGCGCCATCACGTTCTTCAGTTCGCGCACGTTCCCCGGCCAGGCGTGGGCCAATAACGCGCTTTCGGCGCCGCGCTCGAGGCGCTTGCCCGGCGCCAGGAAGCTCGTTGCCAGCGGCAGGATGTCGCCGGGGCGTGCGGCCAGCGCCGGCAGGCGCAGCTCGATCACGTTCAGGCGGTAGAACAGGTCTTCGCGGAAGGTGCCGGCGCGGATCATCGCCGCCAGGTCGGCGTTCGTGGCGCTGACCACGCGCACCTTCACCTGCCGCTCGCGGTTCGAGCCGAGGCGCTCGAAGCGCCCGGTTTCCAGCACGCGCAGCAGTTTCATCTGCCCGGCCAGCGGCAGGTTGCCGATCTCGTCGAGGAAGAGGGTGCCGCCGTCGGCCGCCTCGAACTTGCCTTCGCGCGCCCGGGAGGCGCCGGTATAGGCGCCGGCGTCGGCGCCGAACAGTTCGGCCTCGATCAGTTCCGAGGGCAGGGCGCCGCAGTTCAGCACCACGAAGGGGCCGTCCTTGACCTGCGAATTGGCCTGGATGATCTCGGCGATGCGCTCCTTGCCGGTGCCGTTCGGGCCGGTGATCAAGACCGGCACGTCGGCGCGCGCCACCTGGCAGGCCAGTTGCAGCACGCGTTCGAGGGCCGGGTCGGCCCAGACCAGGCCGCGCAGGTCGTACTGGTTTTCCAGTTCGCGCCGCTCGCGCCGTTCGCGGCCAACGCGCTGCGCCAGCGCGCGGTTCGCCTGCCCGAGTTCGACCAGGTTGGTGACGGTGGCCAGCAGGCGCTCGTCGTTCCAGGGCTTGGGCAGGTAGTCGGCGGCGCCGGCCTTCACCAGGTCGACCGCCGCATCGAGGTGGGTCCAGGCGGTGAGCAGGATCACCGGCAAATCGGGATAACGCGCCCGGATCTGCCGGAACAAGGCCACGCCTTCCTCGCCCGAGGTGGTGTCGGCGGTGAAGTTCATGTCCTGGATCACCAGGTCGATCTGTTCGCGCGCCAGCAGCGCCAGCCCTTCCTCGGGAGAAGCCGCATGCAGCGCCGCGATGTCGTGCAGCGAAAACAGCACGTCGAGGGCGACGCCGACGGCGGCGTTGTCGTCAATGATGAGTACAGTGGGCATGGCCGTCAGCATAGCATTCTCGTCATGTACTGCGTCAGGTACTGCGGGTGGCCAGGGCCGGCGAAATGCTCGCCGCGCGCCAGGCCGGCCCGTACACGGCAAGTACCCCGAGCGCCCACAGCAGCACCGCACCGCCCATCAGGTATTCGAGCGGCAGGCGCGCCATCTCGAGCTTGCTGACCAGGAGCTGGTTCAGGCCCACGCCGAGCAGCACGCCGCCCGCCACGCCGCTGCTCGTGATCATGAAGTTCTCGAGCAGGAAGTAGCGCAGGATGTCGCGCTTGCGCGCCCCGAGCGCGCGCCGCACGCCGATTTGTTTGCGGCGCTGGGTGACCCACAGGCTGGCCATGCCGACGATGCCGCTGGCGGTAATCAGGAGCAGCAGCACGCTCACTGTCACCAGCATCCACGAGAGCGCCATGTCGGCCCGGTAGCGCGACTTGCGGATCCGCTCGACCGTGCGGCTTTCCAGGATGACCGGCGTGGCCGAGGCCTTGCGCAGCGCCGCTTCGGCATCGCGCAGCACGCGATCGCGCTGGCCCGGCTCCGCGCGGATCGTGTAGGTGTAGGCCTGGTTGCTGCCATACAGGCGCACCGGTGCGAGGGCCGAGAATTCGCCGCGTTCGCTCACCTCGGCGCCATGGCTTTGCAGGCGCTCGACCACGCCTACCACGCGCACTTCGATCGCGCCTTCGCCGGTGCCGAAGTACATGGTCTTGCCGACCGCGGACTGGCCGGGCCAGAGCTTGTTCGCCAAGGCTTGCGAGAGGATCACCACGTGTGGCTCATCCTTCTTGTTGATGTTGACATCCTGCGTTTCCGCGGGCAGGAAGTCGCGCCCTTCGACGATCTTCAGGCCCCAGGCCTTGACCAGCGAATCGGGCGCGAAATAGGACGATGAAGGCGCGGACTCCTCGGTCTGCCTGCGGTCGATGGCGACGCTATTGTTCCAGCCCGACTGCGACATCGGCACCTGGTTGACCTGGGTGACGGCAGCCACGCCGGGAATCGCGCGCAGCAGCTCGGTTTCGCGCTTCATGGTCGCCAGCTGCTGTTCGGGGCCGTCGCTGGACAGGTGGCTGACGTCGATCTTGAACACCGACAGCTCGTCGGCGATGCCGCTCGGGCGGGCTGCGGCGGCGCGCCGTTCGCTGACGATGTGCAGGGTATTGGCCAGGATCGCCAGGCTGAGCGCGACCTGCAGCGCAACCAGTATGGCGCCGGTCTTGTTGCGCAGGATGGTCGAGAGGATGGGGCGGATTTCCATGATGGGTCCTCGTTCTGGTTTATTGCGACTTGAGCTGGATGGCCGGCGTGACCTGGCTGGCGCGCCAGGTCGGGAATAGCCCGGCCAGCACGGCGGCCAGCACTGACAGCAGGAAGGTAAAGGCGAGCATGGTCAGGTCCATGCGCGCGACGGCGGCGGCTTCGCCGTTCTGCATGCCGATCAGGGCCAGCGCGCCAAAGGCCAGCAGAAGGCCGAGCAGGCCGCCGGCCAGGCCGATCACCGCGCTCTCGACGAGGAACTGGCGGAAAATCTCGCGCTTCGAGGCGCCCAGCGCGCGCCGGATGCCGACTTCGCTGGAGCGCACCGAGAACTTCGCCAGCAGCAGGCCGACGGTGTTCACCAGGCACAGGGCCAGGAAGCCAAAGGCGAGCCAGGCGGACAGCTTGTTGTCCTTGCCGACTACCTTCTCGTGCTCAATCCATTCCATTACGTCGTACAGCTCGGACGGGGCGCCGCGCCGCATGCGGCCCAGCTTGCGCTGCTCGGCCGCGTAGCCGTCGAGCCAGTCCTTGAGCGCCTTGCGCTCGCCGCTGGAGGCGGTCTCGAACCAGAACTGGATCCAGGTGCATTCCGAACGCATGACGCCCTGGAAGCCGGGCTCGGCGCGTGCGCTGCAGCTCATGCCGCCGTTGCGCGACGCCTCCAGGCGCACGGCGGTTGAGAAGGGAATGAAGAGTTCTTCGCGCACGCCGAAGTAGTCGCTGCCGACCAGCTTGTAGTAGCGGGGCTTGGGCTCCCAGTGATCGACCACGCCGACGATGGTGAAAGGCTGGCCCATGACGTTGATGCGCTGCCCGACCGGACTGGTTTCGCCGAACAGCTTCTCGGCCACCTGGCGCCCGAGGATGGCGACATTCGCGCCGCGCGCGTCGTCGGCTTCGCTCCAGGGCTGGCCGTGCAGGAAGGGCACCTCGAACATGGCGAAGAAGTCACGCGTGGGCGCGATGCCGGGCGCGGTGAAAGCGCCGATGTCCTTGCGCAGCGGCTCGACCGAGGGGGCGATGCCGTACAAGGCCGTGCGGTGCATGCCCTGGCCGCTCTTCAACAGGTTCATGGCGTCGATATAGGTGACCTGCTGCTCGTCCGACGGCGTGCCCGGCACGTAGCCCTCGGCCGGCTGGACGTCGAAGATCGGCACCAGAAGGCGCTCGCTCTTGTGCGGGATCGGGTCGCCCGACATCATGTGCAGGATGGTCAGCGTCGAGACGCTGGCGGCCACGCCCACGGCCAGGGTCAGCACCATCAGGGCGGTGAGCGCGGGGTTGCGGCGCAGGCTGCGCAGGCCGAGCTTGAAGTAATAGCCGAACATGGCGTGCTCCTCAGACGGCGGCCGCTGCCGGATGCGCCTGGCCGGCGGCCAGGCTCGGGCTCTTGCGCACCAAATCCGACACCTGACCGTCGATGATGTGCACGTTGCGGTGGGTGCGCACCGCCAGCTCGGGATCGTGGGTCACCATCAGGATGGTGGTGCCGGCGGCGTTGATCTCTTCCAGCAGCTCCATCACGCCGCGCGCCATCTGCGTATCCAGGTTGCCGGTTGGTTCGTCGGCCAGCAGCAGCTTAGGCGAGCCGGCCAGGGCGCGCGCGATCGCGACACGCTGCTGCTGCCCGCCCGACAGCTCGGCCGGGTAGTGCTTCATGCGCGAGGCCAGGCCGACCTTGGACAACGCGTCCTCGATGCGCTCCCTGCGTTCGCGCGGGTTGAAGCCACGGTAGCGTAGCGGCACGTCGACATTGTCGAACAAATTCAGGTCGGGAATCAGGTTGAAACCCTGGAAGATGAAGCCGAGCTTTTCGTTGCGCAGGCGCGAGCGCGCGTTGTCGTCCATGCCGCGCACGTTGACGCCGTCGAGGATGTATTCACCGCTGGTGAATTCCTCCAGAAGGCCGGCGATGTTCAGGAAGCTGGTCTTGCCCGAGCCGGAAGGGCCGGTGACGGTCACGAACTCGCCCTGGTTGACCTGGATATCGAAGCCGCGCAGGGCGTGGGTCTCGATCATGTGGGTGCGGTACACCTTGGAGAGATTGGTCATGCGCAGCATGGGATGTCCTTTCGGGTTGGTCGTTTCGGTTGTTGTCAGTTGTTGATCGCGACGCTGGCGGCGTTCTCGAAGGCGTCGGTGCCGGCCACCACGATGCGGTCGCCCGGCTTCAGGCCCGACAGGATCTCGACGCCGGACACGCTGGTGGCGCCCAGCCGGATCGGCGTGCGGACCGCCAGGCCGTCGCGCACCACGTAGGCGAAGCGTCCGCCCTCGCTCTCGACGAAGGGGCCGCGCGCCACCATCACGACATTCGGCTTTTCTTCGATCAGCAGGCGCGCCGTCACGCGCTGGCTCTGGCGCAGGCCCTTCGGCTGCTCGCCGTCGAAGCGCACCCGCGCCAGCACCTGGTTCTTCACCACTTCCGGCGACAGCGCGGTGAGCTTGCCGGTGGCGCTGCCGGAGGGCAGGGTGATCTCGGCGTTCATGCCCAGTCCCAGGTCGGACACATAGGTTTCCGGGACTTCGATCTCGACTTCCAGGCGCGACAAATCGACCAGGGTCATCAGCGGCGCGTTGGCGGCCACCACCATCCGGTTCTGGACGTTCAGGGTACCGATGAAGCCGTCGACCGGTGCGCGCACGGTCAGTTCGTCGACGCGGCGCTGGGCGTTCGCCATCGACAGGCGCGCGCGTTCCAGTTCGTTGCTCTTGGTGCGGATTGCCAGGGCCACGTCGTCGCCTTCCAGGTTCGCGGCCTGGGTGGCGTGGCGGGCGCGGATCTGGGCCGAGTTCAGGGCGTCCTTGGCTTTCTGGTAGTCGATCTTGGCGATGATGCCGACCTGGCCGACGCTGTCGTAGCGCTCCAGGGTGCGCTGGGCCGAGAGGCGGTCGATCTCGGCGGTGTCGGCTTCGCGCTGGGCCAGCAGTTTTTGTTTGCGCGACAGGATCTGCTGGCGTGCGACTTCGGCCTTCAGTTGTTCGTAGGTGGACTGTTCGCGTTTCAAGGCGTCGGACAAATCGGGCGATTCGAGCACGGCGAGGACGTCGCCCTTTTTCACCGTGTCGCCGGCGGCCACCTGCAGGTTGACGATGGCGGGGGCGGTAGAGAACAGGGTGGGGCTGACGGCGGCCACCACGCGGCCGTTGACCGAGGCGTCGCGCACCAGGGTGCCGCGGCCGACTTCGGCGATGCGCAGGCGGCTGGCGCTGACCGAGTGCTCGCCCTTGCTCCAGCCGGAGAAGAGCAGGGCGCCGGCGGCGACTAGGACGGCGACGACGCCGGCGACCAGCGCCGGGCGCTTGAATTTGTGGGACGGCGGCGCGGTGACGACGGCGTCCTGGTGGGAAGTATCGCGGATCATGGTGTGTGCTTGTAACGACGTGATGCTGTCGTTGTTGCATGATCCGTGCCAGGGGCTAAGTCATTGATTTTGCAGGGTGGGAGTGCGGACGGACGTGTCCGGCGTTGTCCGCGCAAGGGTGGGCGAACGTACGCGGACACGGGTGTGTCCGCGGGGTGGTGTGCGGGCGGGAGTAGGGCTGTTGCCTGTGGCGGTATCGGTGCGTTTGATCCGCGTGGGCTCAAGAGCCCACCCTACGGTCACCGTTATCGGCAAGATCGTACGGACCCCGATA
>DAMABW010000141.1:0-3349 GCA_031999925.1 Massilia sp.
CAGCGCCGCGTCGCACCAGCGCAAGGCGGTGTCGATCGCGGGGCCGGCGTCGAGCAAGGGTAGCAGGCCGACCCAGAGCGCCGTCACTTGCTGGGCCTGGTCTTCGTGGCCCGAGTAGGCCTCGTCGTCGAAATCGTAGCGGGCGTACGCGGGCGCGATGACGCGAAAGCGTTCGTCGTCCGGCCCCGGGATCGCGCCATCCCGGTTGACCTCGGCCGCCTGCCGCGTGAAGACATAGCCGCGCTTGCCATACGCCGCGCCCTGCCCGGCGATGACGCCGTCCACGTGGGCGTCGAACGGCGCAGGCAGGTGCCAGTGCGCGCCGATCCGGCGCGGGTAGCCGGGCGACGGCGCAACCGCGCTCCAGTCGTAGCGAATGTATTCGTTCCCGCGGAAGAAATAACAGAACTCCTTCTTTTTCCCGCAACCCGGTAGCACGGCGTCGAAGCTGGTCCAGTCCGGCGGCAGCTTCCAGGCGGCCGCGGTGTCCACGCCGTCGGCGGGGCCGGCCACCGCCAGGGTCGCGGCGTCGAGCGTCAGGTAGCGGCCATCCTTGAACAGGTAGAGATAGGGGCGATAGCGCCCGCGCCCGCGCACGGCCCCTTCGAGGTCGCGGTCGAACGGTGCAGGAAAACCGATCCCGGCCAGGCGCTGCGGTTGGCCGTCCGGGACGACCGCGTTGGCCACGAAGTCATAGCGCACGCCCCAGGCGCCGGCAAACACGAGTCCCGCCGGGGCATCGTCCCCGGGGGCGGGCAGCGAACCATCGATACGCACAGTGGAAACCATCTTGTCTTCCTCGGCGGGCCGGGTACGGATGGCCGCCCTGCCCGCCCGGCATTCGTTTCAACCCGGCCACTTCAGGCCCGGATCGGGATTCGGGCTGGCCGGCACCACGCTGCAAATCAGGGCCAGCACGAAAATATCGTCGGGCGAGGTTTCCAGCACCGTCTTGCCGGGTTGGGGCGGCGGCACGCGCGGCGGGACGATTGGCGGCGATTGCGGCGTCTTGCGCAGGACCAGGCGCTTGTTCAGGATCGCGTTCGTGGCAAAGCGCTGGCGTGCGCTGCCCGGCCCCGGCGGCCCATTCGTCACCTGGACGTCGGCGCGTACCGAGCCGATGGACGGGCGCAGGCGGGCGGCAAGCGCGCCGCCTCCCAGGCTGCCCGCCACCATGCGCGCACTGGCAGGGCTGAGCGTTGGCGCTTCGGTCTGCGCGGAGACAACCTGCAGCCGCTGGCGGTTCAGGGTCAGGAAACCCATGTCGAGTTTGTCGCCGAGGGCGCCGAGCTTGGCGGCCACGGCGCCGGTGTCGCCTTGCACGGTGGCGCGGATGCGCCGGAAGAAGACGACGCCGCTGGCATAAAGCGGGCACTCGCCGGCGTAGGGCTCGGCGCCGGAACTGAGGGCGATCGGCGTGGCCGGGCGCGGACGCCAGAAGCGTGCCGGGAACACCGCCGAATCGAACCAGGGCCGGTGCAGCTTGGCCGAGGTGTATTCGAAATCGAGTTCGTCGACCGCCAGCGCGGCGGCGCCGCTGCCCAGACGCGCCTTCAGTTGCTCCGGCGCGCTCGCCTGCAGGGCCTGGACTTCGCTGCTGTTCAGGCGCATGAGCTGCCAGCCGCTGTCGCAGGCATTCGCCGGGCTGATGTAGGTCGGCCAGAACGGTGCGCCCGCCAGGTCGGTCACGGTGCCGATGCCGCTGCGCGAGCGCATGTCCCATTCGCCCCAGGTGGTGGCCGATGTTTTCTGGTTCAGCATGGAGATTTTCGCCAGGGCGTCGTCGATCTGCGCCCGCTGGCCTTCGAGCTCCCACTCCGCCGCCGCACGGTCGCGTACGGCGCGCAGGTCCGGTTCGGTCGCTTCCCAGGCCTGGCGCGCGGCGGCGTCGCCCAGTTCGCCGCTGGCCTTGGCGGCGTTGTACTGTTGCGAGGCCAGCAGCCAGGCGTCGCGGCATTCCTTGTAGGCGGCATAGGTGGGCGTGTCGACCGCGGTGCCGTCGGGCGCGGTCGCGAGCAGCAGCGCGCGTGCGGCCTGCAGCTGCTCCAGGTCTTGCGGGTTCTCGGGCAGCGCCGCGACTTCGGCGCCCTCGATCACGCGCCGGTACACCTGCGGCAGCGCCGGCCGGTCGCCCAGGCTTTGCCATACCCGGCCGTCGGGTATGGCATTCGCAAACGCCGAAAAACCGGACAGCCCGGTCAAGGCCTGGCGCGCGCTTTCGGCGGTCGGCGGCTCCGGGAAGAAGTTCAGCTGGCTGGCCGTGTAGCTGCTCGAGGCGGTCGGGAACGACAAGACCACTCCTTGCTGTCCGAATACCAGCTCGGCCTTGGCCATCAGGGCCAGGGCGATCCGTGCATCCAGCGTGCCCATGGACGGTCCTCAGCCAAACTGTTCGGCCGGGATGTCGGGCAGCGGATTCGGCGCCTTCGGGATCAGGTGGTTCACGAAGGCGATGATCTGCATGCCGGGCACCGTGATCTTGGCGCCGGAGCGGTCCATCTCGTAGTTCTTGTTGCCGCCGGCGTAGGAGTAGCTGCCATTGATGGAGAACGGTCCCCAGCCCACCGAGCCGCCGCCCTTGAACTGCGAGGAATAGCTGGAAAAGGCGTTCGCGAATTCGTCGGATTCGATCACCAGGTTGCGCACGAAGATGGCCTGGGTCGGGTAGCCGATGAAGATCCCGCGCGGCACCGGTTCGCCGTTCGACGGCAGGTCGTCGAAGGTCCAGCCATGCCCTTTTTCCAGGGTCCAGCCGCGGTTCATGAAGAATTCGGGATAGAACCAGGGGCGCGCCACCATCGCCTGCACCAGCTCGAAGGTCAGCTTGAAGCTCGAGACCTGCAGGCTTTCGTTCGAGGCCTGGACCGACCTGCCGGCCGAGCCGCCGGCGCGCCAGAAGCCCAGGCTGATGCCGCCCCCGCCGCTCCAGGAACTGGTGCGCCAGTCGGAGTGCTGGTTGACCTGCTCGTGATAAAAGGAGTAGCCGGTCCATCCGGCAGACTTGGCGAAGCCGCCCGGGATGATGGTGGTGTAGCGGAACGGCGAGTTGCTGTCGATGTCGGTGATGACGGCGCGGTCGTAGAGTTCCTGCAGGCGCGCCTTCCACAGCGTCATCGAGCGCTGGGTTACCTGGGCGATGTAGGCGTTGATCTGGTCGACTTCGTTGCGGTAGCCCTGGGTGGTCCAGCGGTCGGTCGCCGCCTTCACTTTCAGGAAGTAGTTTTCGCCGTTCAGCATGAAGTCCGACACCGCCGCCGCGCCCGACTGGCCGACCGCGGTTTGCGCCTGCACCCGCTTGCTCTGGTAGTTGGTCGAGGCGTCGAGATAGTTGGCCTGGGCGTCGACATAG
>DAMABW010000141.1:3359-10289 GCA_031999925.1 Massilia sp.
CGACATAGGCCGTCATCACCGGGCCGGGCACCGTGAGTTCGGTTTCCTCGTCGGTGACGAGGTTCTTGGTGATCCTGGTCTCGTACAGCAGCTTGCGGAATTTCTCGAGCTTGGCCTTTTCGGCCTCGGTGACGTCGTTCTGCACGACCTTCGAGGCGCGCAGGATTTCGCCATACATGTGGCTCATGCGCGCTTCCGAGGTGCGGTAGATGGTCTGCTGCTGGTCGCCGCCATACGTGCCCGAGACGTCCGGCACGAAGTCGACGGCGGTGGCGAAATTGAAGGCCTGCTTCTGCATCTTGCGCAGGTGGTCGGCATCGACGATGCTGCCCAGGCCTTCGGCCGCGAACTCGAAGTCCTCGGGCATGAAGGGGATGCCGGGCTGGCACCACGAGATCTTGTTGTTCACGGGCGCCGGCACGCGCGCATCGCCGCCGGTGAGGATCTGGTTCAGGGTACCCAGCAGGCTTTTGCCGAGCTCTTCCACGGTTGGCATGATTTCCTCCCTCAAGACAATGTCGCGCCAAAAATGCCGGTACTGCGTGGCCGTCAAGGTTTTGGGTTCAGACACACCTGCGGAAAGCTTTGTTCGCCGCGTGCTTTCGATCCAGAGAAATCCTAACGCTGTCGGGAATCTCGTAGAGACAAGCCCGTCCCTCTTGTCGGGAAGCGCGGCGCGCTAGGCAATCCTGCGCACCGATTCGCGCACCATCAATCCGAGTTGCGGCACCTCGAGGTCGACCTGCTTCTGCCCCAGCATGCCCAGCATCATGCGTCCGATGCCCTTCCCCACGTCGTACAGCGGCTGGCGCACCGTGGTCAGGGGCGGCGTCGTGTACATCGCGCTGTGCAGGTCGTCGAAGCCGACGATCGAGATATCGTCCGGCACCCGGATGCTGCGCCGGTACAGGGCCAGCCGCGCGCCATAGGCGCTCAGGTCGTTGCTGGCGAAGATGGCGGTGAAGCGCTGCTTCTCGGCCAGCAACTGGTTCACGGCCAGCAGGCCGCCCGATTCCTGGAAGTCGCCCGGCACGATCAGCGCCGGGTCGGGCGCGATCTTGTGGCGCGCCAGGGTGTCGAGATAGCCGGCCAGGCGCGCCTGCGCATCCTCGTGGTCTTCCGGACCGGTGATGAAGGCGATGCGGCGGTGGCCTTGCTCGACCAGGTGCGCGACGGCGTCGCAGGCGCCCTGGTAGTTGTCCAGGCATAGGCTCATCAGGCGTTCGCCTTCGAGCTTGCGGCCAAAGGCGACGATCGGCACACGCTGCGAATAGCCGACGATCTGTTCGTCGCTCAGCTTGCCGGTGAGGATGGCGACGCCGTCCACGCGGCGGCCGATCAGCAGCTCGACGCGCTCGGCTTCCTCGTCGGCGTGCCAGTGCCCGCTCATGATGAGCAGTGCATAGCCCGAGGCTTTCACGGCATCCTCGATGCCGATCATGGCCTGGCTGAAGTAGCCGCTTTCCAGCGACTGGGTCAGTACGCCGATGGTACGCGTGCTGCCCATCTTCAGGCTCTGGGCCAGGCGGTTCGGCTTGTAGTTGAGCTCGTCGATGACGCGTTCGATGGTCTTGCGCTTGTCGTCGGACACCTTGGCAGTGCCGTTCAGGAAACGCGACACCGTCGCCGGCGAGACGCCTGCGGCGCTGGCGACTTCGTACAGGGTAGCGGTGCTGCTGTCGTCGTTCTTCATCGTGGCGAAGTCATGGTGCCGTCGGCGGCAAGTTGATCGAAGTGTAACACGCGATGTTCTCCTTTTTATAACGTTTGCCCTGGCGGCGAAGAAGTGTCAGGCCAAGGCCGCGGCCGGGCGCCGGCATGAAACGCTTTCACACCGCACCCGCCGAGGCGCCGATCACACCGTCCGCAACACGCTTGCAAATTTTGTTTGACTTTCGAATAAGTCCAAATGTAGCATGAAATCGTTTTCACGGCGGATGAAATCGATTTCTTATAAAAGCTGCCGGCAGACGCGCAAATCAATAATTCCACATTGGAGACAACCATGGAAACCCTTGCACCGCAACGCGGGCGGCACGCCAACGCCCAGATCCAGCTCGCCATCCTCGCCCTGCTCGCCGGTATCGGCGGCGCCCATGCCCAGACTGCCCCGGTCCAGACGCCCGAGTCGAACGCCGCCGCCGTGCCGCCCCAGCCGGCCGCCGCTGCCGGCGCGGATGGAAGCACAGGCGCGAATGTCATTCCCGAGGTGCGCATCACCGCCACCAAGCGCAACACCTCGCTGCAGAAGACCCCGGTGGCCGTTACCGCGCTCAGCGCCGCCACCCTGGCCGACAACCACGTCCAGACCATGCTCGACGTGGTGGCGCTGGTGCCCGGCTTCCAGGCCACCGCCCAGGGCGACCATGGCGTCACCACCATGACCCTGCGCGGCATCGGCAACGACAGCGCCAAGACCCAGTACGCCGATCCGGAAGTCGCCTCGTTCGTCGACAACGTGTATTCGCCGCGTGCCGAAGGCGCCACCGCCCTGCTGTTCGACGTCGAGGGGATCGAGGTGCTGCGCGGCCCGCAGGGCACGCTGTGGGGACGCAACTCGACCGTCGGCGCGGTGAACATCCAGACCGTGAAGCCGACCCTGAACAGCCGCTCCGGCTATGTCGAGGCCGGCATCGGCGACTACAAGCGCTATGGAGCGCGCGGCGCCTTCAATGTGCCGATCTCCGATAACGCCGCCCTGCGCTTCGCCGTGGTGCACGAGCAGCACGACGGCTACGTCGATTACCAGAAATTCCCGGGCGTCTCGCTGGCCGACCAGCAGGCCGCTTTCGTGGCCGCCGGCGGCGACCTCGCCGCCTTCCGCCCGATCAACCCGAACAACTACGTGGTCGGCAACCAGAAATACAGCGCCCAGAACCAGACCGCCGCCCGCGTCAGCCTGCTGTGGCAGATCGATCCGTCCGTGCGCTGGAACATCGCCTACGAAAACTTCGCCGACCGCGGTACGCCGAGCGCCAACCTGATGCAGACCCCGCGCCCGGGCCAGAAGCACTGGTCGACCCTGAGCGACAGCGCGCCCTGGATCGACCGCGACAGCCATAACCTCCGCAGCCGCCTGAGCTGGGACCTGAACGCCGACCTCGCCGTGCACTATATCGCCGGCTTCTCGAAGTACCGCGGCTCGATGCGCTTCGACCAGGACGGCGGCTCGGTGCTGCCGACCAGCATCCGCTCCGGCGGCATCTGGCAGGAACACACGACGGTCGACTCGAACTACCGCAGCCACAGCCACGAGCTGGAGCTGCAGTCGCTGGGCAGCAAGACCGTCGACTGGCAGGCCGGCCTGTACTATGCGGCCGAGAAGAACGACATCCGCTTCGACATCCCGGCCTTCAACGGTACCCAGGACGGCACCGTCAGGTGGCAGGGCTCCTTCATCCAACCCGAGGAAACCGTGGAATCGGCCGCCGCCTTCGGCCAGGCCACCTGGAACGTGAACAGCGCCCTGCACCTGACCGCCGGCGTGCGCTACACCCACGACCGCCGCGAGAACGTCGGCGGGCGCGCCTTCAACTGGGTCGGCGGCGCCGGCATCCCGGTCATTGCGCTGAACCCGTCGATCGACCCGAGCCGCCCCGGCCAGGGCTTCGAGGCCGGCGTACCGGGCAACGACGGCGTGTTCAAGGGCAGCAAGGTGACAGGCCTGCTGCGCGCCAACTATGACATCGACCGCAACAACATGGTGTATGCGAGCGTGGCCACCGGCTATAAATCGGGCGGGGTGCAGGACCGCGGGCTGCCCTACCAGCCCGAGACGCTGACCAACTACGAGATCGGCACCAAGAGCACTTTCCTGAACGGCGGCCTGCGCATCAACAACGCCCTGTTCTACTCGGACTTCAAGGATTTCCAGTTCAATTCGCCGGTGAACTTCTCCGACGGCGGCCGTGGCCTGGCGATCGAGAATGCCGAAGGCGCCAAGGTGAAGGGCTTCGAAAGCGAGATCGCCGCCCGGGTCGGCGACAACGGCCGCCTGCAGGTGACCCTGGCCGTGCTCAAGGCCGAGCTGGGCCGCCTGGTAGCCGGCTCGAACGACTACACGCTGCCGCCGTGCACGGTCGACACCCGCATCGAAACCTGCGTCGACGTCACCGGCAACAAGATGCCGCACGCGCCGCGCTTCTCGACCACGGTGCAATACCAGCACAACTTCCATATCGGCGCGGACGGCACCCTGTCGCCACGCATCACGGCGCACTACGAGTCGGATGCCGAACTGAGCGTGTTCAACCTGGGGCCGGAAGACCGCCAGGACGCCTATGCCACGGCCGATGTCGGCCTGCGCTACCAGAACGGGCGCGGCTGGTGGATCGACGCCTGGGTACGCAACGTCAACGACAAGAAGATCAAGACCAGCGCCTTCAACGGCTTCGGTCCGTGGCTGGCCCAGTACAAGCCGCCGCGCACGATCGGCGTCAACACCGGCTTCGACTTCTGACAGAAGCCGCCGCGGCACGGCCGGCGCCGCGACCTCCCGACGGCACCGGCCGCGTTGTCCGCGCACGGCTGCCGGGCAGCCGGCACGGCGTACCACTCTTTGCGTAACCGAAAGCTTCAATGATGAAACCGATTTCAGTATCAGCCGAGCAGTTTCCCCGCGACTTCGCCTGGGGCACGGCCACCAGCGCCTTCCAGATCGAAGGCGCCTCGACCGCCGACGGCAAGGGCCCCTCGATCTGGGACAGCTTCTGCACCCGGCCCGGCGCCATCAAGGATGGCAGCGACGGCAAGGTCGCCTGCGACCATTACCACCGCTACCGCGACGACGTGGACTTGCTGGCCAGCCTGAACGTGGACGCCTACCGCTTCTCGATGGCCTGGTCGCGCGTGCAGCCGGGTGGCAAAGGCGCCTGGAACGAGGCCGGCTTCGGCTTCTACGACCGCCTGCTCGACGCCCTGGCCGAAAAAGATATTGCGGCCCACCTGACCCTGTATCACTGGGACTTGCCGCAAGCCCTGCAGGACGAAGGCGGCTGGCTGAACCGCGACACCGCGCACCGCTTTGCCGACTACGCCTACGAGGTCAAGCGCCGCTTCGGCGACCGCATTGCGGCGATCGCCACCCACAACGAACCCTGGTGCACGGCCAATCTCGGCTACGGCAACGCCCAGTTCGCGCCCGGGGTGGCCGACCTGAAGCAGAGCGTGCAGGTGTCGCACCATCTCCTGGTGTCGCACGGGCTGGCGATGCAGGCGATGCGCGCCGCCGCCGGTTCGGCGCGCCTGGGCATCGTCCTGAACCAGTGGACCGCCGATCCGGCCACCGACTCGGAAGCCGACCGCGCCCTGGCCGAATGGGAATATGCGCGCTCGGTGCAGTGGTTCATGGACCCGATCTTCAAGAAGCGCTATCCCGAGTTGGCGCTGCGCGGCTACGGCGAGCATGCGCCGCAGGTGCAAGAAGGCGATTTCGACATCATCGCCCAGCCGCTCGATTTCCTCGGCTGTAATTACTACTTCCGCGCCTGGTGCAGCGCCGAGGATCCGCCGCGCCCTGCCCCGGCCCCGCTCGGCACCACCGACATGGACTGGGAGATCTATCCGCAAGGCTTGCCCGAACTCTTGCTGAAGCTGAAGGCCGAGTATCCGCTGCCGCCGCTCTACATCACCGAAAACGGCATGGCGCGCGCCGATGCAATCGAGAACGGCAGCGTGCACGACCCGGAGCGTATCGCTTTCGTGCAAAGCCACCTGGCGGCCCTACTGGAAGCCATGCACCAGGGCGTCGACGTGCGCGGCTACTTCCTCTGGAGCCTGCTGGACAATTTCGAGTGGAACTCGGGCTACAGCAAGCGCTTCGGCATCGTCCACGTCGACTACGCTACCCAGCAGCGCACGCTCAAGGAAAGCGCACTCTGGTACCGCGATTTCCTGGCGCGCCGCGCGCGCTGAAGGAGGAAACAGCATGCACCCCGTTTTCTATCCCGACGGCCCGCGCCTGCTGGCCGACATCGGCGGCACCAATGCCCGCTTCGCGCTGGAGCGCTCGCCCGGGCAATTCAGCGCCGTGCGCACCCTGGCCTGCGCCGCCTTTCCGCGCTTCGAGGATGCGGCCGCGGCCTACCTGGCCAGCGTCGGCATCGCGGTCGAACACGCGGCGATCGCGATCGCCAATCCGGTCGACGGCGACGCCGTGCGCATGACGAACCACCACTGGGCCTTCTCGACCGCGGGCGCGGCGCGCGAACTGGGGCTGGAGACCCTGCTGGTGGTGAACGATTTCACGGCGCTGGCGATGTCGCTGCCGGGCTTGCCCGGGCCCGACCTGGTGCGCATCGGCGGCGGCGCGGCGCGCCCGGGTGCGGCGATCGGGCTGGTCGGCGCCGGCACCGGGCTCGGCGTATCCGGCCTGGTGCCGCATGCGGGTGGCTGGACGCCGCTCCAGAGCGAAGGCGGGCATGTCGCCTTTTCGCCGGCGGACGAGCGCGAAATGGCGGTGCTGCGGCATTGCTGGGAACGCTACGCCCACGTATCGGCCGAGCGCCTGGTGTCCGGCCCCGGCCTGATGCTGATCCGCGAAGCGCTCGCCGCGCGCCAGGGCCTGGTGTTCGAGACCCTGGGGCCGGCCGAGATCGTGACGCGCGGCCTGGGCGGCAGCGACGCCTTGTGCCTGGAAACGCTCGATTGCTTCGCCGGCATGCTGGGAACGGTGGCGGCCAACCTCGCGGTGACCCTGGGCGCGCGCGGCGGCATCTATATCGGCGGCGGCGTGGTGCCGCGCCTCGGCGAGTGGTTCGCGCGCTCGCCGTTTCGCGCCCGCTTCGAGCACAAGGGCCGCTTCAGCGACTACACGGCGGCGATTCCCACCTGGCTGATCACGGCGCCTTGCCCGGCGCTGCTGGGCGCGGCGCGCATGCTGGCCGAACACCTGGGCGAGCGGATCGAGCGGATCGAGCAGCATCGACCGGC
>DAMABW010000142.1:0-10269 GCA_031999925.1 Massilia sp.
GCCAGCGCGGAGAACTGCATCGTGACCGCGACGCCGGCAACGACGCCGATGGCCAGCAAGCCGGTGTTCTTCAGAGTGGAACGCATAGATCGGATAGTAACGGCGGCGCGCGGCCGCCTGGCACGCATGAGATAGCGTGGGATCAGTATAAACCCGATTCGCCCGACTTCGCAGGCGCAGGCGAGGTGTAAGGGCGTTTGTAAAGCCGCTTATGGGTCCGGTAAGTAATTGTAAGAGTGGCCGCGGCGGCTCGGCCATGGTCCTATAGTCAATTGCAGTTTTTCTCTCTCCACCCCCAACAGTGGATTTTGCCCATGGCCCCCTCCGTGGGCTTTTTTTTGCCTGGAGCACCCATGAACCTGACTTCCCTCGCACGCGCCGCCACCCTGGCGCTGATCCTGCACGCCGGCGCTGCTGCCGCCTCGCCCCTGATGGACCTGCGCGCCGACGATCTGCTGGCGATGGCGCCGGAACTGCGCAAGGCGCTGGCGCTGAACGCCAACCAGCAGTTGCTGTGGCAACAGAGCGAAAGCCGCACCCGCGCCATCCTGCGCGAACGCCAGGGCCGGCGCGAACGCCTGCAGGCGCAAGCCGCAGCGCTGGCCAAGAACCCCGGCGCCGAATTGCGCGAGCTGGGCGCGGCGGCCGATACCGAATCGGCGGCCAGCGCCGGCGAGGACAAGGCGCTGCGCGAACAGTGGCTGCTGCTGAACGACGCCCTCGACGACCGCCAGCGCGCCGTCGTGCTGCGCTTCCTGGCCGACCAGCTCGAGCGCGTGCGCGACGGCGGGCCGCCGCGCGGGGAAGAGGGCGGCAAGCGAGAGGGCGGACGTGAGGGCGGCCCCGGGGGCGGCCGTGGCCGTCCCGGCGGCGGGATGGGCGGCCCTGGCGGCGGTGCGTCGATCGGCTTCTGAGCCGGCTTCCGAGGCGGTTTTCGAGCCCGTGTATCGAAACGTAACAAAGCGCCCGGCCGCCACATCGGCGGGCCGGAGCACTGCTAGAATGGTTTGCTGATATTCTGATCAAATAAAAAAAACAACATTCATCGCAAGAGCACGCACGGCAGGGACAACCAGACAACAAGAAGAACATGAGCAAACGCGATATCCGGCTCGACACCTTGCGCGGTATTCTGCTGGCCTTCATGACGCTGAACCACCTGGGCGTGATGGCGACCCGCCAGCCTTTCGGCTTCGTGTCCGCCGCCGAAGGCTTCATTCTCCTGTCTGCCTATACCTACGCGATCACCTCGCAGATCGCGCACGTGCCTTTCTCCGCCATGCTGCGCACCGCCGGCAAGCGCTCGCTGAAGATCTACAAGTACCACATCCTGTCTTTCCTCCTGCTGCTGGCCGTGGTGCTGGCGGTGCCGGCCTACGACCGTTATTTCGGCCGCTCCTTCGTCGACGACCAGTCGGTCATGAAGACCGTGGCCGGCGCCCTGCTGCTGGTGCACCAGCCGACCTACTTCGACATCCTGCCGATGTACATCGTCTTTTCCCTGCTCAGCCCCGTGCTGCTGTATGCGCTGAACCGGGGGCAGGGCGCCCTGGTGTTGCTGGGCAGCGTGGCGCTCTGGGTGGCCGGGCAACTGGTCGATCCGGTGCCGGCGATCGCCGCGGCCTCGGGCATCAGCGGCAGCGACGGCTTCTTCAACCTGTTCGGCTGGCAGCTGCTGTGGGTGACGGGTTTGTACCTGGGCTTCGCGCACAAGCACCAGAACCGTACCGACCTGGCGCCAAGTCGCGCCTCGATCCTGATCGCCGCCGCCATCGTCGTGTTCTGCATCCTGGCGCGCCACGGCATCGTCATGCTGCCGAAGGGGATCCAGTTCTATTTCGACAAATCCGACCTCGGCTTCTTCCGCTTCGCGAACGTCATCGCCCAGCTGACCCTGCTGCTGGCCATGCTGCGCCTGATCGACCGCCACGCCGGCCTGCCCTGGTTCCGCTTCGTCGGCACCTATTCGCTGCAGGTGTTCACCTGGCACGTGCTGATCGTGTACCTGGCCGAGCCGCTGACCATGTACGTGGCCGAGCACTACGGCTTCCTGGCGAACATCGCCTTCGACATGCTGGTCGTCGCCAGCCTGAGCCTGCCCGCCCTGCTGTACCGCGCGCTGCTGGAGCGCCGCGCCAGGGCGGGGCGGCGGCAGCCCGGCGTGGCCCTGGCCCAGCCGGGACCGCCGTCGTGATGCGCCCCGTCGCCCGCCATTCGCAACCCCTTCGTACCATGTAGTCTCCCGGCCCCGCGCCGTTCTTTTTGTAGATTGAGGACCATCTTGAAACGTACCCTTCTGAGCACCCTGACCCTGTCCGTGCTGGCGGCTTTCGCCCATGCCGGCGACGCCACTCCGACCAGCGCCCAGGCAGCCGCGCCGATCTCCGGGATCGACACCCAGTTCATCGACAACTCGGTGCGTCCGCAGGACGACTTCTTCACCCACCTGAACGGCAAGTGGCTGAAATCGACCGAGATCCCGGCCGACAAGGCCAGCTGGGGCACCTTCATGCAGCTGCGCGACGACGCCCAGGCCCACCTGCGCGAGATCATCGAGGCATCGCAAAAGAACGGCGCCAAAAAAGCCGGCACCGACGAACAGAAGATCGGCGACCTGTACGCCAGCTTCATGGATGAAGCCAGGCTCGAAACCCTGGGCGTGAAGCCGCTCTCGGGCGAACTGCAGCGCATCCGCGGCCTGAAGGACAAAAAAGAGGTGCCGCAACTGGTGGCCCACCTGTCGAAGATCGGCGTCTCGACCCCGTACGGCATCCGCGTCGGCCAGGATGCGCGCGCGTCCACCAAGTACGCCACCTACATCGGCCAGAGCGGCCTGGGCATGCCGGACCGCGACTACTACCTGAAGCTCGACGACAAGCGCATGGCGGACACCCGCGCCAAGTACGAAGCGCACGTGGCGCAGATCCTGACCCTGGCCGGCGAAAAGAACGCCGCGGCGCAAGCCAAGGCCATCGTCGCCTTCGAAACCGAACTGGCGCAAGTGCAGTGGACCAAGGTCGAGAACCGCGACCCGGTCAAGCGCTACAACAAGATGAGCGTGGCCGAGCTGGCCAAGCTGACCCCGGGCTACGACTGGAACGCCGCCCTCGACGCTTCGGGCATCGGCAACAAGATCGACTACATCATCGTCGCCCAGCCGAGCTACCTGACCGGCTTCAACGCCGTGCTGGCCAAGACCGACCTGGCGACCCTGAAGTCCTACTTCGAATGGCAACTGCTGCGCGAATACGCGCCTTACCTGTCGAAGGCCTTTGTCGACGCCAACTTCGCCTTCTACGGCACCGTGCTGACCGGTGTGACCGAGAACCGTCCGCGCTGGAAGTCGGGCGTGTCGCTGGTCGAAGGCGCGCTGGGCGAAGCCGCCGGCAAGCTGTACGTGGAAAAATACTTCCCGGCCGAGCGCAAGGCGCGCATGGAAGAACTGGTGAAGAACGTCACCGCCGCCTACAAGGAAAGCATCGATAACCTCGACTGGATGACCCCGGCCACCAAGGTCGAAGCGCAGGCCAAGCTGGCCAAGTTCGTGCCGAAGGTCGGCTACCCGAACAAGTGGCGCGACTACTCGAAGCTGAGCATCCGTTCCGACGACCTGGTCGGCAACGTCAAGCGCGCCTCGGAATTCGGCTACAACCGCAACATCACCAAGCTCGGCAAGCCGATCGACCGCGAAGAGTGGGGCATGACGCCGCAGACGGTGAACGCCTACTACAGCAGCTCGATGAACGAGATCGTGTTCCCGGCCGCGATCCTGCAGCCGCCGTTCTTCGACATGCGCGCCGACGACGCCGTCAACTACGGCGCGATCGGCGCCGTGATCGGCCACGAGATCGGCCACGGCTTCGACGACAAGGGCAGCCAGTCCGACGGCGAAGGCAATTTGCGCAACTGGTGGACCAAGGAAGACCTGGACGCCTTTAAAAAGCGCACCGACATGCTGGTCAAGCAGTACAACAGCTACAGCCCGCTGCCTGGCTATAACGTCAACGGCGAACTGACCCTGGGCGAGAACATCGGCGACAACTCGGGCCTGGCGATTGCCTACAAAGCCTACAAGATCTCGCTGAAGGGCAAACCGGCGCCTGTCATCGACGGCCTGACCGGCGACCAGCGCTTCTTCATGGGCTTCGGCCAGGTGTGGCGCTCGAAGATGCGCGAAGCCCAGCAGATCGTGCAAGTGAAGACCGACCCGCACTCGCCGGGCCAGTTCCGCGCCAACGGCACCGTGATGAACCACCCGGCCTTCTACGAAGCATTCGGTGTGAAGGAAGGCGACAAAATGTACCTGGCGCCGAAAGATCGCGTCTCGATCTGGTAAAGTCATCGGTCTGATTGTGCAGAACGCCTGAATCTACGGGACGTATGCATATCTGACGCAATGGAAAAATAAGCGGCCGGCGCTCACAAGGTGCCGGCCGATATCATTCAAAACAGTGGAGAGACACATGAAAAAGCACATGCTGAGCGCCCTGACGCTGGCACTGATCGCCGGTTTCGCACAAGCTGAATCTGGCGCAGCCGCCGCCGCAGCCGCAGCAAGCACCAAGACTGCGAAAGCCCCGGTCCTGTCGGCCGGCATCGCCACCGAATACATCGAATCGAGCGTGCGTCCGCAGGACGACTTCTTCGAATACCTGAACGGCAAGTGGCTGAAGAACGTCGAAATCCCGGCCGACAAGTCGAGCTGGGGCTCGTTCATGGAGCTGCGCGAGAACACCCTGCCGCAGATCCGCGGCATCATCGAGAAAGCCTCCGCCGGCAACCCGGCCGCCGGTACCGATGCCCAGCGCATCGGCGACTTCTGGGCCAGCTTCATGGACGAAGCGCGCCTGGAGCAGCTGGGCGTGACCCCTTTGAGTAGCGAACTGGGCAAGATCGCCGCCATCAAGGACAAGTCCGAGCTGCCGGCCGTGCTGGCGCGCCTGGGCAAGATCGGCGTCAACGTGCCGTTCGACTTCGGCATCCACCAGGACAACAAGGATTCGACCAAGTACGTGGCCGACATCTATCAGGGCGGCCTGGGCATGCCCGACCGCGACTACTACCTGAAAACCGACGACGCGAAACTGGCCGATGTAAAAGCCAAGTACCTGACCCACATCGAGAAGACCCTGACGCTGGCCGGCGACAAGAACGCCGCCGCCAACGCCAAAGCCATCGTCGACTTCGAGACCGAGCTGGCCAAGGTGCAGTGGACCAAGGTCGAGCTGCGCGACCCGATCAAGGCCTACAACAAGGTCAACCTGGCCGACATGGCCAAGATCGCCCCGAACTACGACTGGGCCACCTGGCTGCAAACCGCGGGCATCACCGGCAAGACCGATTACGTGATCGTCAGCCAGCCGACCTACCTGAAGGGCTTCGCCGAGCTGTCGAACAAGACCTCTCTCGACACCTGGAAAGCCTACCTGGCGATGCACCTGGTCGACAGCTACAGCAGCTACCTGTCGAAGGCCTTCGTCGACCAGCGCTTCGACTTCTACGGCAAGACCCTGTCGGGCGTGACCCAGATCGAACCGCGCTGGAAGCGTGGCGTCGGCGTGGTCGAGCGTGCCCAGGGCGAAGCCGTCGGCAAGCTGTACGTGGCCGAACACTTCCCGGCCGAGCGCAAGGCGCGCATGGAGACCCTGGTCAAGAACCTGCTGGTCGCCTACAAGCAGAGCATCGACAAGCTCGACTGGATGAGCCCTGCCACCAAGAAGGAAGCGCAAGCCAAGCTGGCCAAGTTCACCCCGAAGATCGGCTACCCGAACAAGTGGAAGGACTACTCGGCGCTGGTCGTCAAGCGTGACGACCTGGTGGGCAACGTGATGCGTTCGCGCGTGGTCGAGGCCGACCGCGAGCTGAACAAGCTGGGCAAACCGATCGACCGCGAAGAGTGGGGCATGACGCCGCAGACCATCAACGCGTACTACAACCCGGAGATGAACGAGATCGTGTTCCCGGCCGCGATCCTGCAGCCGCCGTTCTTCGACGCGAATGCGGACGACGCGGTCAACTACGGCGGCATCGGCGCCGTGATCGGCCACGAGATCAGCCACGGCTTCGACGACCAGGGCGCCCAGTACGACGGCGACGGCAACCTGCGCGACTGGTGGAGCCCGTCGGACCACAAGAACTTCAAGGCCAAGACCAAGATGTTGGTCGAGCAGTACAACGCCTTCGAGCCGCTGCCTGGCTACCACGTGAATGGCGAACTGACCCTGGGCGAGAACATCGCCGACAACTCGGGTCTCGCCATCGCTGCGAAAGCCTACAAGATCTCGCTGAACGGCAAGAAGGCCCCAGTCATCAACGGCCTCACCGGCGAACAGCGCCTGTACATGGGCTGGGCGCAAGTGTGGCGTTCGAAGATGCGCGAACCGGCGCAGATCGCCCAGGTGAAGACCGACCCGCACTCGCCGGGCCAGTACCGCGCCAACGGCACCCTGAAGAACCAGCCGGGCTTCTACGAAGCCTTCAAGGTGAAGCAGGGCGACAAGATGTACCTGGCGCCGAAGGAACGCGTGATCATCTGGTGATGAGCATCTGGTAATCCGAAGAAAAGCCGCCCCGCGCAAGCCGGGCGGCTTTTTTATCGCACTGCCGATGCATTGCTATTTCCGAACTGCATCATTTCGTCGCAAAAGAAAGACAAACAGTCACACGATTGAAAAGACTTCCAGCTTCAGTCCGCTCTTGCGTTATTATTTTTTCAATAACACAAATGGGGATGTTGCGATGCAATACGAAGACGAGGTACGCAAGCGCATATCGATGCTGCGCTTCCTGATGATTTTTGGCGTCGTGCTGTTGCACACCCCGCCTTTCGTGCCGATCAAGGAGGTCGGCGGCGGCACCTTCGACCTGCTCAAGTCCTTCTTCCAGAACGCCGTCTTCCGCACCACGGTGCCGGTGCTGACCTGCATCTCCGGCTACCTGCTGTTCCGTTCCATGCTCGACCTGAAGCCCGGCAAGCTGGCGCTGAAAAAATTCTGCACCATCGTCGTGCCCTTCCTGTTCTTCAATCTGCTGCTGCTGGGTGCCGCCGATTTGCTGGAAAACGGCCTGCACGTCAGCCTGGGCGAAGACATGGTGCCGGACGATCCGCGCGGCTGGGCGAACGCCGCCTTCGGCCTCACCGATTCGCCGATCAACTACCCGCTCAACTTCCTGCGCGACCTGGTCATGCTGATGCTGGTCGCGCCCTTGTTCGGCTGGATGCTGCGCCACTGCCCCTGGCTGGGCCTGGGCGCGGTGCTGCTGGTCTTCATGAACAACCTGGACGGTCGCTTCCTGCTGCGCGACGTGATGGCGCCGGTGTTCTACCTCGGCGGCCTGGCCGCGGTGCGGCGCTGGAACCTGTGCGCGCTCGACCGCTATGCGATCCCGTGCCTGGCGCTGTTCCTGGGACTGTGCGCGGCGGTGGTGGCCTTCCGCGTCGCGAATACCAACTACCTGCGCATGGCCGGTCCTTTCCTGATCTGGCCGGCAGCCGCGCTGCTGTCCAGTACCGCGATCGGTACCTGGCTGGCGCGCATGAGCAAGTACAGCTTCTTCGTCTTCGTGGCGCATGCGCCGGTGCTGATGGCCACCTGGATCGTCTACCGGCCGCTGGCGAAAACGGTGCCGTATCCGGTCTACTGGCTGCTGGCGCCGGTGCTCACCACGGCGCTGCTGGTGCTGGCCTACCGGATCGCGATGCGCATCGCGCCGAACGCCTTCAGCGCCGTGATCGCCACGGCGCCGCCGCGCCGGCCGGCGCCCGGCGCGGCGCCACTGGCCGCGACCGCGCTGGCCAAGGCGGAATAAAAAAAGCCCCGGCTGCCTTGCGGCGGCCGGGGCGCGGATGCCGGCAGCGCCGGCACCTTCATGCTTTCATCCCACTTCTTTATTGGCGCGGCACGATCGCGAACTGCGGGCTGGTGCCGTAGTTCGGCTTCACGGTACGGGCCATGAACTTGGTCCAGGCGGCTGCCGCGTTCGGCAGGCCGGCATCGGCAGCGTAGGCCAGGGCCGGCTGCATGTTCGACGGGTAGCCGGTCACGCTCGAGGAATAGCCGGTCATCTCGCCTACCTTCAGGCCGAGGAAGCTGGCCATCGCCGAGCTGCCGCAAGCCAGGGCGCGGAAGCCTTCCGACTGGCTGGCCGCCACCGACGGCGCCATGCTGGTGAAGAACGGGCCGGTTTCCGATTCACGGATGACCATCGAGTACAGCGAGGCGTCGATCCAGCACATCGCCGGGTCGGTCATGCGCAGCACCGGCGCCTTGCCTTTCCAGCTCATCAGGGTCTTGGCGCTGTCGAAACCGAGTTCCGCGGCGTGGCCGACGGCCTGGGTGAAGAAGTCGTCCTGCCACGGCGCGATACCGCGCTTGCTGTTGTAGATCACCGCGCTACCCATGTCCAGCACGCCGAAGAAGTTGGCCGCGGCGTTGCGGGTATAGGTCGTGTTGTACCACTCCATGTTGCTTTCCAGGACGCGGCTGAAGTGTTCCTTCAGGCGGTCGCTGTCGGGCGTGATGTAGGCGGCTTCGGCCAGCGTACGGATGCTCCATGCCTGGCCGCGCACCTGGTCGCGGTGCAGCAGGCCCTTGATGTTCGAGCGGTAGCCCGGGTTCGACTGGAACACGTTGTACATGGCCCAGAACTGCAGCTCTTCCAGGTAGTAATAGTCGCCGGTGACCAGGTAGGGCAGGTAGGCGAAGCCAGGCTGGTGCGAGGCGTCGTGGCTGTTCGGCGACTTGCAGCTTGCGCTCGGGCAGACAGGGAAGGCTTCGTACTGCTTGGTTGCCGGGTTCTTGGTGTCGGTCGAACGGCCCAGGATGGTCATGTACGGATAGTCGATCAGGCTGACCGGACGGTCCGTGTTCTTGTCGCGGTAGTGCGACGACCAGCTGCCGGCCAGGTCGGCGGTGCCCAGGGTGACCTGCTTGGCGCGCTGGTCCATGCTCAGCAGGTAGGTCGCGGCCCAGCCCGGCATGATGCCGAGGTCGTTACGCCCGCCGGTGCTCGGCATGTAGGAGTTGGCCAGGCCCACGCCCATCGGCTCGATGGCGGTGCCGGTCCACTTGGTCATCAGCGACTTCAGGGTCGCTTCCGGGGTCACCACGGTCTGGTCGTAGTTCGGCACGGCGCGGCTGGCGATCAGGTAGGCGGTGTTGTGACGCACGTGCACTTGCGGCGCTTCGCCGAACCAGAACAGCTTGCGCCAGCGGCTGTGGTGCAGGTGGGTCAGGGCCGGTTTGTTGTACACCTCCTGGCCGTGCACCACGACCTTCGCGTCGTAGGTGATGTTGCTCGGGTTCGGCTCGTAGGCCCAGTTGTTTTCCAGGGTGACGTCGACACGTGCCTTCTTGGCGCTGTCATACCAGCGGATCGCGAAGCGTGCGGTCAGGTGCGGGTGCTGCACGCCGGCCGAGCTGGTCAGCGGAGCCGAGACTTGCCATTCGTTGGCAACGGCGCCCGAGCGCCAGGTGTTGTCTTTCCCGCCGCTCTTGATCAGGTGGTCCGCCGAGGCCTTATACTCGACGCCGTTGATCGTGGCGTGCACCGACGCGCTGAAGCCGTTCGACAGCAGGACTTTCGGCGATTGTGCGTTCGGGGTATTCGGCGCATTGGTCTTCAGCAGCGTCATGGTGCGCGCTTCGCTGGCAGCCAGGCCTGGCAGGATCGCCGAGATCACGGCGTGGCGCACCGAACCGTCCGGGTGGGTGGCCTTGATGTCGAGCTGCAGCGGCACCATGGTGCCGTTGTCCAGGCGGCCGACCAGCATCTCGTTTTTCAGCAGGTGGCCGGCGGCGAATACCTGGCCGAAGGTGACCGGCGCGTTGGCCTGGACGGTGCTGCTGGTGTTTTGCAGGCGCACGTCGGTAACGGGGCCGTAGACGGCGTAACTGGTGCCCGGGGTGGTCACAGGCGCGATGGCTGCCGGTGCCGGCGCCGGGATCGAGCCCGAGATCGGCGCGGTGGCAGGGCCGCTGGCAGGGACCTCGATCGTGTCCGGGGTATCCGGGGTGTCCGGCGTCTCAGCGCCGGCATTGCTGCCGATGTTCTCTTCGCTCAGGTCGAGATCGTCCGGCGCGGCTTCGGTGTTGCCGGCGGCGGGGATGCTTGGCGGGGTAGGCGTGACGGCGGGCGTGGCTGCTGCGGCCGGGACGTTCGTCGAGCTGCTGGCCAGGCTGGTGTTCGAGCCCGAGCCGCCGCCGCCGCCGCAGGCTACCAGGGTGCTACCGAATGCCGCGATTGCGGCGATTCGCATTGCAAGAGTAT
>DAMABW010000143.1:0-10264 GCA_031999925.1 Massilia sp.
GGCGATCTGGACGAAGGTGTCCATGTCCATGCCGCGCCAGAGGGTGGCATCCGGCGCCAGCGTCTCGGCGCGCGCCGTGCCCGGCATGCGCAGGCGCGTTTCGCCGCGGTACAGCACGGTGCCGCTGCCCAGCGCCAGCAGCGGCGCCACCGCCGCTTCCTCGGTGTCCATGCGGCTGACCGCGCGCCCGCTGCGCGGGTGGTGCACGGTACTCAGTACCCAGCCGCCTTTCGGGTCTTCCATCAGCAGCACGCAGGTGCTGCCGCCGTAGAAGCGCAGGATCTTCGCCATCAGCGAATCCAGCGTGTGCTGCACGCCGAAGCGCGGGTTCGACAGGCGGCTGACGTCGCGCAGCAGCGCCAGGCGGCGGCGCTGGTCGACCGACAGGCCGCCCCAGAACGCGATCATGTAGCCCAGCGCGAGCAGGAAGGTCGAGCGCAGCAGCAGCAGGTGCAGGGTGCGCGTGCCCTGGGTGCTCAGGACCGCCAGCGTGACCACCGCCACCGCACCCAGCGTCAGGCGCGCGCCGGTATCGAAGCCATGGCGGAACGAGGCGGCCAGGATGGCAAAGAAGAAGAACGAGAAGAAGGGACTCGGCGCGCCGCCGCTGGCATACACCATCAAGCCGTACCAGCCGATATCGACCCAGTAGATCACCGGCCCGTGCCAGAAGCCGGCGCGCGAGCGCGCCACCACCAGCAGCGTCAGGCTGTGCGCCACGTAGGCCACGAAGATCAGCCACGACCACTTGCCGGGCAGGTGCACGCTGTCGGCGCCGATGTGCAGGGTCAGCACCGCCGACACCGCCAGCAGCAGGCGCATGCCGAACACCATCCAGGCTTCGGCGTCAGGGGAGGTGGCGGCAGCCGTCGAGGCAGTGTGTGCTGGTGCACGACCGGACATCAGGGGGAGCGGGAAAACGATGTTTTGTAGCCAACGCATGTTGTTCCGTACCGACAGCGGCAAAAATTTGACGAATAAATTTGATTAAGAGCAATTCTTGCCCTGTAGAATCCGAAGCTTAGCGCATAGTTCGGTAAAAACCTATTCCAATTCGGCAAATATGAAATTATTGGTTCCTCGCCGTCAGTCCGGCGCCACAATCGTCGAAATGGCGATCGTGGCCCCGGTCTTTTTGCTGATTTTGCTGGCGCTGGTCGAATTCAGCATGATGTTTTTCGCCACCCTGACGATGCAGTACGCGGTGCGCGAAGGCGCGCGCTATGCGATCACCGGCCAGAGCAACCTCGACCCGAACACCGGCAGCCAGCAGCGCTACAGCGCCGTCATCCAGAGCATCCGCGACAGCTCGCTCGGCATGTACGACAAGGTGGCGCCCGTGATTTCGGTGAACGGCAAGTCCTACGCCAGCAACGCCTACACCAGCGGCATGTTCGGCGCGGCCGGCAGCATCATCGTGCTGCAGCTCGACTGCGACTGGATCGTGACGACGCCGCTGCTGTCGTCTTTCTTCAAGGACGGCAAGTACCACTTCGCGGTGGCCGCCACCATGCGCAACGAGTACTTCCCATGACGCGCCGCCTCCATTCCCCGCGCCAGGGCGGCCTGGCCGCCGTCGAATTCGCCCTGCTGCTGCCGATGCTCCTGCTGCTCCTGTTCGGCATGATCGACGCCGGCCGCGCGCTGCAGGCCAACATCATCATGACCAACATCGGCCGCGAAGGCGCCAACCTGGTCGCGCGCGGCAGCACCCAGCTGGAAACCGGCAGCCAGGACATCATCTACGCGCTGATGGCCAGCGCGCCGCCGCTCAACGTGAACGGGCAGGGCATGGTCTACATCACCCGCGTGATGGGCGTGGTAAGCGGCGGCGTGTCGCGCAGCGTGGTGCTCGACCAGTACCGCTGGGACGACGCCAGCCGTAACCTCGGTTTCCGCGCCAGCGGCTATGCCCCGATCAGCAAGGTGTACGGCTGCACCTCGTGGAACGCCGGCCTGTGCGGCAGCGTCAGCAGCAAGTCGCGGCCATCGACCACCATCATGGAAGGCAAGCTGAGCGACGGCGAAGTGGTGTACGTGGTCGAGACCTTCTACCGCTTCGACATGCTGCTCGCCACCTATACCGTCAACAACCTCGGCCTGCCCACCTTCGGGCCGGACCTGTACTCGATCACGGTCTTCTGACATGCGTACACCGATTCGCCGCGAGCGCGGCGCCGTCCTCATCATGGTCGCCCTGGCGATGCTGGTCTTGCTGGCCCTGGTCGGCCTGGTCGTCGACGGCGGCCTGGCCTACCTGGTCAAGGCGCGCCTGAACGCCGCCGTCGACTCGGCCGCGCTGGCCGGTGCGCGCGCCATCCCGGAGGGGACGACCAAGGACGAGCAGATTACCGCCGCGCGCACTGCCGCCGCCGATTTCTTCGCCGCGAACATCCCGGACAACTACCTGCTGTCCTCGCCCAAGCTGCTCTCGACGGACGTTTCCTTCGACACCGGCCGCGTGACGATCGACGTGCGCGCCGAGGCGCCGATGCTGGTGTCCTTCATGCGCGTGCTAGGCTTTACCTCGCTGACGCCGGTGGCGTATGCCCAGACCATCCGCAAGGACCTGGACATGGCCTTCGTGGTCGATACCTCGGGTTCGCTGTATGACAACCGTACGGCGGTGAAGGCCTCGGCAAAAAGCTTCCTGAACAAGTTCAACGTGACCCAGGACCGGGTCGGCCTGATTCACTTCGCCTATGGCGCCGATGTGGATAATCCCATCAATACGAGCAAGCGCGGTTTCGACCGTAGTTCGATGCTGAGCAATATCGACAGCTATGTCTTCGACGGCAGTACGGCATCGGTAGAGGGCATGTGGCATGCACGCAATCAGCTGAACACCATTCCGCAACTGAGCCGGTCGAGCCTGCGCGTGATCGTCTTCTTCTCGGATGGCGAGCCAACGGCACTCGGAGCGCAGTTGGCATTCAATACCCCTACCAATTGCACCCGCGCCGGTGTGTTCGATATCAGTGGCTACGGCTTGTACGATCTTGGCGACACCGTCGGCGTCACGCCGATGTCCAGCGGCTGCAACCTCAAGCCGACTCGTACCAGCAAGATATGGGAAAAGGTCCGGCAACTGCCCGACTGGTACAACGCGCACGACAACAAGAAGGAATTCCCGATCGTGACCGGTACGGCCTACCCGGGTATGCGTACAGTCACAGCTGCCCTGACCAGCGACGCATTGGTGCAGCAAAACCTGGACCGTGCCGCCCGCAACCTGCCCGAAGCCATCGCCGCCAAGGCGCGCGACGAAGGCATCTACGTGTTCACGCTCGGCATGGGCGCTTCGTTGAAGACGAAGAGCGGCGTCGACAACGAGGTGGGCGAGAACGTCCTGAAGTGCATGGCCAATGTCGCCGACGGCCCTTCGCGCTGCTACGATCCCGACAAGCCGGTCGGCATGTACTGCTACGCCGCCACCGAGGCCGACCTGACACCCTGCTTCTCGCGCCTGGCCTCGGCAATCCTGCGCATCTCCAAATAACAGCCGGGGGCAGGTTTGACATTCGGACACGAGCTCTGCTTTATGCGGAGCCATGACCGCTCACGCCTTACTCCACGCGCTGGAATGCGATATCGAATGCGCCCGAGACCAAGCGTCCGCTCTTGCCATCCGGCGCCATGCGCAGGTCGGCGTCGCGCGAGAGCACGAACAGCACCTCCGGCGACTCCGCATACAGCGGTTCATACTGCCCGGCGCGCAGCGCGAGCATCAGCTGGCCGTCGCGCTCCTCGATCGTGAAGTCGCCGATCTCGCGCGTCGCGTAACGGCCGGGCAGGGCGGCGCGGCGGGCGGCGTCGAGCGGGACCGCCTTGCGCGTCTTCGACTGGTAGGTCGGCCACTTGTATTCGGCCGCGATGGCGCGGATCAGGCCCTGCGCCAGTTCCGCGCCGTTGTCGCCGTTGGTCAGGACCACGGCGCCGTCGCCATGGTCGGTGTAGGCGAACAGCGTGTTCTGGTAACCCATGTTGCTGCCGCCGTGTTCGAACGAGGCCGCCGCGCCCGATCCTTCCACCTGCAGTCCGAGCGCATATCCCTTGTCCTTGCCGGGCACCGCCAGCATGGTGCGCGCCGATGCCTGCGACAGTACGCCCTTGCCTTTGCCGCTGGCTGCGCGCTGCACCTCCAGGGCGAACCTGGCGAGATCGGTCGGCGTGGTCCACAGGCCGGCCGCTGCCAGTTCCGGATAGGTGTAGGGGCCGCCGGCGTAGGGCTGGCCGCGCCGGTCGTGAGGCAGGGCGGCGCGCGCCTGCAGCGCGGCAGGCAGGGGCTGGGCGAAGCTGCTGTCGCTCATGCCGAGCGGTTTGAGCACTGTGTCCATCAGCAGCGCATCGAAGGGCCGGCCGCTGCGGTCGATCATGGCCTGCTGCACCACCGAATAGCCGCCGCCCGAGTAGCGGAAGCTGCCCTGCGGGCCATCGACGTGCACCGGCCTGGTGTTGGCGGGCGCGGCGCCATCGAGCACCTGCAATAGCGTCGGCACCGGCTTGCCGGCGGCGTAGCCGGGGAAGCCGGACACGCTCGTGCCTGCGGTGTGCGACAGCAGCTGGCGCAGGCTGGCGGTGGCCGGCCCGCCTGTGGCCGCCGGCAGCTTCCAGGAGGCGAGCACGGTGTTGATATCGGCATCGAGCGTCAACTGGCCTTCCTCGACCAGCTTCAGCGCCGCCATCGCGGCGACCGGCTTGCTGATCGAGGCGGCCTGGAACAGGGTGCGCGCATCGACCGCCGCACCGCCTGCCTGGGTAACACCGAAACCGCGCGCCCAGGCGATCCGGCCGTTGCGGATGACGGCCACGCTCACGCCCGGCACGTGCAGGCGCGCCATTTCGTCGGCCAGCTTCCTGGTGACGACCGGCGCGTCGGCCAGCACCACGCTCGGGCGCAGGCCGTTTTCGATGCGGGCGATTTCGTCATTGACGGGGGAAGCGGCAGCGGAGGCGGGCGATGCGCCAAGCAAGGCCAGCAAGGCGCCGGCCAGGGCCAGGGCGCGCAGCGCGGGTTGTTTGCTCAGGCGTGGGGATACTGCGGAATAACGCTCTTTCTGGAACATCGCTTCCTCCGATATGTTTTATTTGGATGAGCCTCCATTATCGAATGCTTGTGTTATCAATAATTAATATTTAGTCATTTTATTTTCTATTGCTTCGGAGATACGTTTTACTCCCTAAGTTATAACTGAGCATTAGATAAGCGGCTCAATGCATCGGCGCCGCCAATATCTCGCGGATGGCCGCGGCCACGATCTCGGGGTGGGTCACCTGCATCTGGTGCGAGGCGTCGGCCACCACCGTCTTCGCTTTCGGGTACATCCCGCGTACGAAAGCGCGGGTATCGTCGTCGAAGTTGAAGGCGCCGAAATCGACGGCAATCGCGGTCGACGACAGCGGCTTGTTCACCAGGCGGATGATGGGCTTGTCGTCGATGCGCGGCAGCGCGGCCACCATTTCGCCGGTTTCCCAGATGCTGTCGATCTCGTCGCGCACCGTGCGCGAAAAGAACAGCCATTTGCCGGCGCGGGTGTAGAGCGGGAACTCCTGCGGCTTCTTCACCACGCGCGGATACAGCGCATCGACCAGCACCAGTCCCTTTACTTCTTCCGGATAGCGGCGCGCGAACAGCTGCATGTACAGGCCGCCGAGCGAATGGCCGACCAGCACATACGGCGGCTGCAGGTTCTTGCGGCGCAGGTTGGCGCGCAGTTGCTCGACGATGGTGGCGCCGTCGCGCGGCGCGTCGACCGCCTCGCTGTTGGCGTAGCCGGGACGGTTGTAGGCGAACACGGTGGCGCTGTCCTTGATCCCGTCGAGTACCTTGTCCCAGCCGGCGAGGGTGGCGCGCGAGCCGTTTTCGAAGACCACGGTCGCTTTCGCCGACGGGTTGCGGATGGTGAGCGATTCGAGCTTGTGGCCGTCGACGGTGTCGGTGCGCGCAAGTTCGACGGCGGCCGATGCGGGCGGCGCCATCAGGGTGAGCGAGCAGGAGAGGGCGGCGAGAAGAAGGCGGGCAGAAGGCGTCATGGCGGTTGTCGTGATCGATGAAGGAAACCGCATGTTCGCCATCGCGTGACGCGCGGTCATGCCGCTTGCGACGAACGGCAAGCAGGGGCGACGGATTGCAAGCGCCGGCGCCGGCGGCATGTTTCTAGCGTGTAGGCAATGTAGCGCTGGCATTTGAACGGCTGTGCGAGCATGGAATGCACTCTCCAGTCAGCTCGACTTTGCCGAAAGGATCGACCCAAATGAAGCACGACGAAGCGCCGCGCCGGGACTTCCTGCGCTATGTGGGCACGCTTGCCGCCCTGTCCGCACCCGCCATGGGGGCCGCCGCGGCCGAGAAGGACCGCGTCACTTTCCCGCCGATCGAGGCGAAAAGCGAAAAGCCCGAGAAGACCGAGCCGCCCGGCGATCCGATGAACGAGCGGGTCGGCATCGCCATCGTCGGCGTCGGCCGCATTTCGGTGAACGAGGTGCTGCCCGCTTTCGCGCAGAGCAAACACACGAAGCCCGTGGCGCTGGTCAGCGGCGACCGCGCCAAGGCCCTCAAGATCGCGCGCCAGTACGACATCCCGGAAAGCGCGGTGCTCGACTACAAGGACTACGACAAGCTGGCCAGCATGCCCGAAGTGCAGGGCGTGTACATCGCGCTGCCGAACAGCATGCACGCCGAGTACACCATCCGCGCCGCGCGCGCCGGCAAGCACGTGCTGTGCGAAAAGCCGATGGCGAACACGGTGGCCGAATGCCAGAGCATGATCGACGCCTGCAAGGGGGCCAAGCGCAAGCTGATGATCGCCTACCGCCGCCAGTACGCGCCGGTCGAGCGCACGCTGGTGAAGATGATCCGCGAGAAGAAGTTGGGCGAGCTGCGCGAGTTCGTGTCCTGCAATTCGCAGCACATGGCCGATCCGCAGCACTGGCGCCTGAAGCGTGCCCTGGCCGGCGGCGGCGCGCTGCCGGACGTGGGCCTGTACTGCATCAACGAGGCGCGCTTCCTGAGCGGCGAAGAGCCGGTCGAGGTGATCGGCCACACGTATGCGACGCCGGGCGACGCGCGCTTCAAGGAGGTCGAGGAATCCTGCCAGTTCACACTGCGCTTCCCGAGCGGCTTCATCGCCACCTGCTCGACCGGCTACAGCTCGCACAAGTCGCAGATGTTCCGCCTGAACGGCACCACGGCGTATGCCGAGATGAACCCGGCCTACGCCTACAACGGCAACAAGCTGCGCATCTCGCGCGTGGAAGGCGGCAAGGAACAGGGCAAGGAGCAAACGTCCGAGATCGGGGTCGAGGAAGAGAACCAGTTCGCCAAGGAGCTGGACCACTTCGCCCAGTGCGTGCGGCAGGACAAACAGCCGCATACGCCGGGCGAGGAGGGGCTGCAGGACCAGCGCATCATCGAGGCGATCTATGCGTCGGCGAAGAGCGGCAGGTCGGTGAAGTTGACGCCGCCGCCGGGCAAGACGCGCGGGCCGGAGCCGCAGGAGGCGTAGCGCTGGTAATTACCGGAGTCGTGGACGTTGAATGCGTAGGGTGGGCGCCCCGTGCCCACGCGTGAACGTTGCGACCTGTTAGCGTACTTTGGGCTAACACCATGCGAATGTCACGCGTGGGCACGTTCGGGTTAGAGGCCCCGCCTCTAACCCCCCACCCTACGAACGCCAACGTTCGCGGCTTCGGCATTCAGCAATAACTACTCCGCAGAAGGTATCCGTGTCAGTCAAACCCGCGCACCGGGAAGCTGGCATCACGCTGGATCCAGTTGCGCGCCGAGTATGCGGTCGCCGCATCGGTCGCATGCAACGTGAACGCATGGCGCGACACCGTTGACCTGTTCGGCGCGCTGTAGTGCGGCAGCAGGCCGTGGAAGCAGACCAGCGTTCCCGCCTCCGCTTCCAGCGGCACGGCGGTGCTGTCGTCCGGCCACGGCGTGCTGTCCAGCTTTTCCATGTCGATGCGGTCGCCGTCGCGCAGGAAACGCTCGCGCAGCGGGCCGCGGTGGCCGCCCGGTTCGGCCCACAGGCAGCCGTTATCGATCGTTGCGTCTTCCAGCGCGAACCAGAAGGTAGTGACACTGATCGGCGTCGAGTCGAAGAAGGTCGCATCCTGGTGCCAGCGCACTTCGCCGCCGATGCCCGGCTGCTTGAAGATGTACATCGACTGCCACACCTGCGGCCGGCTCAGTCCCAGGTCGCGCGCCACGGCGGCCAGTTTCGGGTCGCGCGTAAACCGCTCGAACACCGGATCGAGGTCGTGCATGGCGTGGCCGATCTTGTTGATCGACAGCGCCTTGGCCTGGCGCAGCTGGCCATGCGACCCGAAGGCTTCTTCTTCGAAGAAGCAGCGCACCGTGTTGTCCGAACCGAGGAACCAATCGTCGCTGGCGCGCTCCTGGTCGCGCGTGGTGAAGATGGCGCGCGATTCGCTGGGATCGAAGGCGTCGACGATTTCTTCCGCACGCCGGCGCAGGGCGGCAATCTCGTCGAGGGACTTGAAGTTGGGGAGGACGATGAAGCCGTCGCGCTCGAAGCCGGCGCGCTGTTCGGGTGTCAGCATGGTGTGCGGTCGTGAAGAGGAATCGGTAAGCGGTCGGCGGCGAGCGTGGATCAGGGCGCAGCCGCTTGCTGGTTGTCGAGCGTGAGCGTGAACGAGGTGCGGCCGGCGCTGGAGGCCACGTCGATCCTGCCGCCATGCGCACGGGCGATCTGGTCGACGATGTACAGGCCCAGCCCCAGTCCTTCGCTGCCCGGACGCGAGGCCGCGCGCCAGTACGGCTTGAACAACTGGTCGATCACGTCCTGCGGCAGTTCGGCGCCTTCGTTCGACACCGTCAGCACGAACTTGCCGTCGTCGTGGCGCGCTTCCACCTGCACCGGCGCCCCGGCGCTGCCGTGCACCAGCGCGTTGGCGAGCAGGTTCGACAGCAGTTGCGCCAGCCGCTCGGGGTCGCAATGCAGGCAGAGCAAGGGCGGGATGGCGGCCGTGATGGCGCGCTCCGGGTGCATGCCGCGCATTTCGTCGACCACCTGTTCCAGCGTCAGGTGCACGTCGTCGTGCCGACGCAGTTGCAGGCGGATGCCGCTGCCCATGCGGCCGCGTGTGAAATCCATGACGTCGTCGACCAGGGCCGACATGCGCAGCGCGCTGCTGCGGATGCGCTCGACGATCGGGCGCAGCGCCGGGTCGGTCATCTTCAGCGCCAGCAGTTCCGTCCCCAGCGTGATCGAGCCGAGCGGCGTGCGCAGGTCGTGGCCGAGCACGGCGATGAACTGTTCGCGCAGTTCGGCCGTTTCGCGCTCGGACAGCAGGTCGGAACGGGTGGCCTGCTGGCGCGTTTCGGCATCGAGCTGCTTCGAGATCAGTTCGGCGAACAGGTGCAGGGTCGAGACGGTGACCGGGTCGGACAGCTTGATCGGTTTCGGATCGAGTCCGCACAGGGTGCCGAAGTAGCGGCCGTCGACGCGGAACACCGGAATCGAAAAATAGCTCTGGAAACCGTAGATGCGCGGCGTGTGGTGGCCGGCATACTGGGTGCTCTCGGCAACGTGGTCGATGATGACGGAGCGGCCGGTGTCGCGCACTTCCTCGCACAGCGTGGTGGTGACATCGAGCTCGTCGCCGGGCTTCAGGCCGAATTCGAGCTTGTCGAGTACGGCGCAGGTGATCCACGCGTCTTCGGTGACGTGGGCGATGCAGACGAATCCCAGGCCGGTCATGGCGGCCACGGTTTCCAGGATCTTGGGTACGGTGCCGATTGCCTGGATTTCGTCCACGCTCTTGCGAAGGTCTACTGCCATGCGCTTCCCCGGCGGGTAAATGTGTTAACCCGGGATTCTAACACTGTCGCCTGCCGGGCCGACGGTCCAGGCGCCGTCGGCATACACGCGTTCCTCGCCCAACTCAGTGCCCAAATAAACGGCATCGGTCACGACGAACACGTCGATGTGGTAGCGCGCGTCCTTGCGCTTGAAACCCGGCTTCGGGTACACGCCATGCTTGGCGCCCAGCGACAAATGGATGCCGCACATGCGCTCGTAGGTGCCGATGTCGTCCACGCGGCGCTCGCGCGTAAAGGCGCGGTTCATGCCGAAGCCGAGTTCGCGCACCCAGACTTCGCCTTCCTCCATGCGGATGTTGTCGAGCACCTGCTGGAAGGCCGGCGTCGCGTTCTCGGTGCCGACCACGCGGCCCCTGTCGACAATGATGGTCACCGGCGTGTCGGGCCGGTTCGAGCGGTAGTTGGTGTCGCCGA
>DAMABW010000144.1:0-10262 GCA_031999925.1 Massilia sp.
TGCGGAGCAGCGGTTCGCGGCCCTTGGCGATCAGGCGCGGCAGCGCCGAGCCCAGGCCGCGCTCGCTGTTGCTTGACACCAGCTTGCCGGTCACCAGCAGGCCCCAGGTGGCCGCGTTCACGAACAGCGACGGCGATTCGCCCAGGTGACTGCGCCAGTCGCCCTTGCTGATCTTGTCGGCGATCAGGCGGTCGGCGGTGGCGCTGTCGGGAATGCGCAGCAGCGCTTCGGCCAGGCACATCAGGGCGACGCCCTCTTCCGACGACAGCGAGAATTCATGCATCAGCGCGTCAACACCCGAGGCGCGCGTGCGTTTCGTACGCACGTTCGACACCAGCCGGTGCGCCAGCGGTTTCGCGTCCGCGCTCGGCTGCGCGCCCTGGGCCAGCAGCCACTGGACGGCTTCGGTCTCGTCGCGGCGGTAGGCGGCCGTGATGGCGGCGCGCAGCGGCGTCTGCTCCTGTTTGATTTCAGCCTGGAAGGTATCGAAAGGGACGAAGGTAGTGGCCGGGGTGGCGGCGATCTGCATGGCGGGTCTTGGTAAAGGTCAGGGAAAGGGGAAAGCACACAGCAAAACGCGCCGTCCTGCTGAGCAGTCGGCGCGCGTTTTGGTACGTGCTTCAATCGTTTGATTGTAGAAGGAATTCTTCTGGATTAATTCTGTTTTTAACGGGCACTAGCAATAGATAGTTTTTGGTGCGAGAATTCGACCAAATAATATTTACGGTGGGAGCGGAGACGCCATGCTGGACAAGATTTCAAAGAAAATACTGGCCGAGTTGCAGAACGACGGACGCATCAGCAACGTCGAACTGGCCGCGCGCGTCAACCTGTCGCCGGCCGCTTGCCTCGAGCGTGTGCGCAAGCTGCACGAGTCGGGCTACATCACGGGTTACACGGCCCAACTCAATCCGCAACTGCTGGATGTGTCGCTGCTGGTCTTCATCGAAGTCGTGCTCGACCGCACCACGCCGGAAGTCTTCGATGCCTTCAAGCAGAGCGTGCAATTGATTCCGGAAGTGCTGGAATGCCACATGGTGGCGGGTGGTTTCGATTACCTGGTGAAGGCGCGCGTGAAGGACATGGCGGCGTATCGCGAATTCCTGGGCAAGACGCTGCTGCAGAAGGGGGTGCGCGAGACGCACACGTATGCGGTGATGGAAGAGGTGAAGAATACGACGAAGTTGCCGATTCGGTAATGCGGCTGGCGCTTGCAGACCGCTGGCGCTTGTTTAAATTGTTGGCATCAATCGTAGCGTGGGCACCCCGTGCCCACGCGGAACGGTGCGTCGTGTTGGCGCTGTCTAGTTGAAACGGATGATGTAACGTGGCGTGTCCTGATGCGGACACGCGACATTTGATGTATTGGGTGTGCTTTTTGCTCGGCCGTTATCTCATCAACGCCGCAAGGTGTTGTCACACGTTCCGTGTCCATATGCTCTGCACCGCGTGGGCACAAGTGCCCACCCTACATATCAACGCCAACAAATCCGGTAACAGTTCCGGTGACCGGAACTAGGCCGCTTGGCGTTCCATTAACGGCTTGGTTGCCGCCGCCGCCGTCTTTTCCAGGTTATTCCGCAACCAGCGATGCGCCGGACTACGTCCATCGCGCTCGTGCCACAGCATGTCCAGGTGCACGGCCGGCAGCGCGAACGGCAGTTCGCGCCACACCAGCGCTTCGGTCATGCCGGTCGAGACCATCAGGTGTTTCGGCAGCACCGTAATCAAGTCCGAATTCGCCACGACCCTTCCCGCCGTGAAGAACTGGTTCACGGTCAGCAGGATCCGGCGCTCGCGGCCGATCTGCGCCAGGGCTTCGTCGACCAGGCCATGCGCGCGTCCCGAGAAGCTCACCAGCAGGTGATTCGCCTTGCAATACGCATCCAGGTCGAGCTTGCCTTCGGCGAGCGGGTGTTTTTTGCGCATCACACACACGTACTGGCCGGAATACAGGCGCTCGTGGCGGATCGGCGAACCGGTTTCGTACGACAGTTGTGCCGCCACGCCCGGAAAGAAACCCACCGCCAGGTCGATGTCGCCACGGAGCAACATCGGACGCGGTTCGCGCGTGGTCAGCGGCACCATGCGGATGTTCACGCCTGGCGCTTCCGCCTCGATCGAGCGCATCAGCGAAGGCAGCCAGTAGGCGGCGGTGGCGTCGGCCATCGCCATGCGGAAGGTGGCCTGGGCTTTCGAGACATCGAAGGTTTCCGGCATCACGGCCGCCTCCAGCGCCGCCAATGCCTGGCGCACCGAGGGCCACAGCGCTTCGGCACGCGGCGTCGGCTTCACGCCGTAGGCGGTGCGGATCAACAGCTCGTCGCCCAGGCTTTCGCGCAGGCGCTTGATGGCGTTCGATACCGCCGGCTGGGTCATCGCCAGATGGCCGGCCGCGCGGGTCAGGTTTTGCTCGGTCATGACTGCGTCGAACACACGCAGCAGGTTCAAGTCCAGGGTCAGAAAGCTCATGATGATGTCTCGTTGGGCGCTGTTGGCCGATTTCTAGGTTTGTTTGCCAGTGTAACGCATTTCCATTCACGATCTATATAAGCACCATCATCGAACGGAATTAGATTTATATGCTGCACTGCACTATAGTTGAAAAAAACAACATCAGCTGAACAAGATCATGGCCTTCGTCGACACCGTTACCCAGTTTTCTTTCCCGCCCCTGCCGATGGCGGATTTACTGCGCGTGGCGCTGATGCTGGCGCTGGCTGCGAGCTTCGTCATGTTCTTCCGCCCGCTGTTGAGCGGCATCGTGCGCGCACTGGTGCTGACCGTGCGTCCGCGCATCGCAAAACCGGGCCGGACTGCGGTACGCGCCTGAGCATTTACCGGTTTCAATAAAAAACGCGGCGACCGGATAACCGGCGCCGCGTTTTTTCATCCTCGTCTGATCGATTACTTCGCTTCACCCAGCAATGCCGGCTTCAGCGACCTGTCGGCCGGCTTGTCGCCCAGCCAGATACGCAGCACCGCGTTATAGAAAGCGATATCGATCGCCGTGTCGCCGATGCGCTTGCCGTTCAATTCGCATACGGTACCGGTGCCGGGAATCCAGTCCATGTGCAATACGTCGCCCTTCTTGATTTCGTCGACGCTGGCAAACATTTCGCCGAACTTGTTGATCTGGCTGAAGATCTTCGCCTTTTCCGCTTTATCCAGGTTTTCGTTGATGCCCTCCATGAAGGCCTTGCCCAGGTCGGCCGACGAAACATCGCGCGCCATCACCAGCGTCACGCGGCGCGGACCTTCCATTTTCAGGATATCGGCCACGTTCTTGCTTTTTTCCGGCAGGTAGAGGCCGGCGGCATAGACCTTGATCACCAACTTGGTGCGCAGGCCGGCGCCGTTCAGTTTCAGATCCTTGCCGGCGACTTTGTTCGTGTCGTCGAACTTGACGCCATTGACGTCGATGGCGGCCGTCGCCGGCAAGGCCAGTGCGAGTGCCAGGGCGGCGCCGGTGGCAAGGGTTTTCAACGCTTTCATACTGTCTCCTTTATTATTGATTTCGAAAAAAAGAATGACCGTGCTAAAACTTCCATATGAATATAGCACTGAATTCTTTACGAAAATCAACACTCAGGGATTTTTTCGATGCTGCACAGGCACATTACAACGCGGCTTATTTCGTTTCGCGTTCGATGGCACTGAGGACGCTGGGCGCATCGGCTGGTTGTGACAGGTCCTCGGCTTCGCGGTCGGGCTTCCCCATCAGGTTCGGACTTTCGCGCCGGATTTCCTCCAGCATGGCGATGATCTTGCTGGTCTTTTCGTCCGACAGCAGGCTGATCTGCAAGTCGAGGTGGGCGTTGCGTTCGGCCAGCTTGGACATGCGGTTCTGGCGGATCAGCACGGTCGTGGAAATGATAAAGGCGTTCAGGGAAACGAAACCCTGCAGCCAGTAGAAAGGCGGTTCGTCGATCTGCTCGAGATCGAAAACCGGCGCCAGGCTGTTCCAGAGGAGCCAGCAGACGATAAACGTGACATTGACGGCGAAGTAAGTCGGGCTGCCCAGGAACAGGCTGACTTGTTCGACGATCTTTTGCGCCGTGGTGACCTGCTCCTCGTTGCGCTCGCAATAATCGGCGATCGTGTCGATGTTTTCGCTGACGCTGGGCGGTAGCGCATTGCGTGCATCGGTGTCGTCCTGGGGAGCCATGGAAGCAGGATAGCATGGCCATATCGATTGCCAAAATGCTCACATAACGTGCGCGGCGACGAAAACGACAGCGTCAAAAGAAAACGCCGGCTCGGGGCCGGCGCTTACTGGAGCGGGACGATCAGGCGGCGTTCTTCGCGCTCGTCAAGCGTTCGTATTTGATCATCAGTTCCTCGCGCGTTTCGCGCCAGGCCGGATCGAGGGGAATGCAGGCGACCGGGCACAGCGAGGCGCACTGGGGTTCGTCGAAGTGGCCGACGCACTCGGTGCATTTATGCGGATCGATCTGGTAATACTCTTCGCCCATCGAAATCGCGTCGTTCGGGCACTCGGGTTCGCACACGTCGCAATTGATGCAGTCGTCGGTAATCAGTAAGGCCATGATACTGCTCTGTTTAAATGCCCGGTTTGTATGACAGGACTCAGGCTTTCGGCAGGTTCATCGCTGCGATCTTCTTTTGCAGCCAACGGTCCACCGAAGGGAAGACGAATTTCGACACGTCGCCGCCCAGCATCGCGATCTCGCGCACGATGGTGCCGGAGATGAACTGGTACTGGTCGGACGGGGTCAGGAACAGGGTCTCGACATCCGGCAGCAGGTAGCGGTTCATGCCCGCCATCTGGAACTCGTATTCGAAGTCGGACACGGCGCGCAGGCCGCGCACGATCACGCGCGCATCGTGCTTGCGCACGAAATCCTTGAGCAGGCCGGAAAAACTCTCGACCTTCACGTTCGGATAATGGCCGAGCACCTCGTTGGCGATTTCCAGGCGTTCCTCGAGCGAGAAGAAAGGCTTCTTGTTCTTGCTGTCGGCAACACCGACCACGAGCGTGTCGAACAGACCCGACGCGCGGCGGACCAAATCTTCATGGCCGCGGGTGAGCGGATCGAAGGTACCTGGATAAACGGCTACAACCATTGTGGCTCCCTGGGAGAAACACCTGTGTTTAAAGGCGCATTATGCATGAAAATCCGGCACTTGCCCCATCCCCGGGGCCACTTTGCCCGTTAATTGAGCAAAATTAAGGGCATTATGCCTTGTTTTCGTGCAATTTCAGCAGGTGGTAATAGACCATGCCGGCCTTGTCCGCACGCACTTGCTCCCACGGGAGCAGCCAATCGGGAACGGCATCGCCGACAGGCAGCGCGAATTCGGCTTCGACATACACCATGCCGTCTTCTTTCAGCAGATCGATACACAGCGGCAGCGCCTTGGCCACGAAATCCTGCTGATACGGCGGGTCGAGGAAGATCGCGTCGAAACGCTGGCCGCGCGCAGCCATGTCGCGTGCCACCACGAAGGCGTCGCCGCGCAGCACCGAGACGTTCTGCGCCTTTAGGGTTTCCTTGTTCAGTTCGAGCTGGCGCGCCGCCGGGCCATGGTAGTCGAGCATGACGACGGAACGGGCGCCGCGGCTGGCTGCCTCGAAGCCGAGGGCGCCGCTGCCGGCGAACAGGTCCAGGCAGTCGACGCTCTCCCAGTCGCCGCCGACCTGGTGGTTGATCCAGTTGAAGACGGTTTCGCGCACGCGGTCGGGCGTGGGGCGCAGGCCGAGGGCGTCGAGCACCGGCAGCAGGCGCCGTTTCCATTCGCCGCCGATAATGCGCACTTGCTGGGGCGCCAGGCGCGGACGCCCGTGCTGCCCCTGAGGTTTTGCTGGCTTTCTTTGCATGGCGCGCACTATACCATGCCCTTTTTCGCCTTATTTCGCTTCCCGGGCCAGGGCATTGAAATCGTCGATCCAGCCCTGCATGCGTTTTTGCGCGTGCGCTTTCTGTTCCGGCGTGGCGATGCGGATCGCGCTCAAGATGTAATTCGTGGTCGCATTCGTGTAGGTGTCATAGAAAGCCTTGCGTTCCGGCGCATCCATGCGGGTAAAGAATTCGCGGATCAAACCATTGATCATGGTCGTCGCTTGTTCCTTGCTCGGCTTTTCCGCCTGAATCTTGCGTACCAGCGCCAGGATCTTGCGCTGGCGCAGGATGCGCTCTTCGAGCCAGATATTGTTGTCGAGCGGACGCGCATCCGACGCGCGGCGCAGGGTCGCTTCCTGTTCGCGGCTGAAGCTGCCGAACCAGAGTTTCAGCTGCTCCATCGATTTGTCGAACCGCGCCTCGTTGCGTTTTTCGACGCTGCCGCTGACAAATTTGCTGCGGTATTCCCGGTTTTTCTTCTCGAAACGCTCTTCCATCTGCTTGATCTGTTCCGGCGTCAGCGACAGCGCCAGGTCGACCATATTGGGCACCGCGTGGTAAGCCAGGGTTTCGGTACGGGTGCGGATTTCCTTGTACGCATTGATCAAGTCCGCCTGGGTCGGATTGGCAGCCAGCTGGCGCTGGTACTTGCCGAGCAGCGCCGCATAATCCTGCAGCTGGGTTTTACGGTGCCACTGGAAAAGCTCCTTGATATCCTGTTTGACGCCATCGGACTGATCGCCTTCGAAATCGACATAAGCGTCCAGCCACCAGTAAAGTAAGGTGTCGCCATGGTTGTAACTGAAGCGGATGGTGCTGCAGGCTGCCAATACCGCCAGCAACCCGATCAGGAACAGTGCGCGCGTGCGCTGGAACAGGGTGTCATGCGTGCTAAACTTTTTCATCTTATTAACTCTTTTGAATTCGGCTTATGAACGTTGTCATCCTTGCCGCCGGCATGGGAAAGCGGATGCAGTCCGCTCTGCCTAAAGTTCTGCATCCGTTGGCTGGGAAGCCGCTGTTGCAGCATGTCATCGATACGGCGCGACGCCTGTCGCCGAGCAAATTATGCGTGATCTACGGGCACGGCGGCGCAGCGGTGCCGGAGATGGTGGGCAAGCTGGCGCTCGATGGAGGCGCCGCGATCGATACCGCCCTGCAGCAGCCGCAACTGGGTACCGGCCACGCCGTGATGCAAGCCGTGCCGCAACTGATCGAGGACGCGCCGACCCTGGTGCTGTACGGCGACGTGCCGCTGACGACCGAAGCCTCGCTGCGTAGCCTGGTCGAGGCTGCCGGCAACGACAAGCTCGGCATCCTGACCGTCGAGCAGGCCAATCCCTTCGGCCTGGGCCGCATCGTGCGTGAAAACGACCGCATCGTGCGCATCGTCGAAGAAAAGGACGCCAGCGACACCGAGCGCGCGATCCGCGAGATCAACAGCGGCATCATGTGCATCCCGACGCGCCACCTGAAGCGCTGGCTCGCAGCCCTGTCGAACAACAATGCACAAGGCGAGTACTACCTGACCGACATCGTGGCCCAGGCCGTGAACGACGGCGTCGAGGTGGTCTCGGCGTCGCCGTCGGCCGAATGGGAAGTGGCGGGCGTGAACAGCAAGGTGCAACTGGCCGAGCTCGAGCGCCGCCACCAGCTGAACATCGCCACTGCCTTGCTGGAAAAAGGCGTAACGCTGATGGACCCGGCCCGCATCGACGTGCGCGGGGAACTGATCTGCGGACGCGATGTCGTGATCGACGTCGGCTGCGTGTTCGAAGGCCGCGTCGAACTGGCGGACGGCGTGACCGTCGGCCCGCATTGCGTGCTGGTGAATACGAAAGTCGAAGCAGGCGCCAATATCAAGCCGTTCTGCCACATCGAGGATGCGGTCGTCGGTCCCAAGTCGCAGATCGGGCCGTATGCGCGCCTGCGTCCCGGCACCGAACTCGGCGAGGACGTCCACATTGGTAACTTCGTCGAGGTCAAGAACAGCCAGGTCGCCGCGCACAGCAAGGCGAATCACCTGGCCTATGTGGGCGATGCGACCGTCGGTTCGCGCGTGAACATCGGCGCCGGCACGATTACCTGCAATTACGACGGCGCAAACAAATTCCGCACCGTGATCGAGGACGACGCCTTTATCGGCAGCGATAGCCAGCTGGTGGCGCCGGTGACCGTCGGCAAAGGGGCAACGCTCGGTGCCGGCACCACGCTGACCAAGGATGCGCCAGCCGGCAAGCTGACCATCTCGCGTCCCAAGCAAATGACGCTCGATGGCTGGACCCGCCCTGTGAAAGTGAAGAAGTAATCCACCGGCAGTCCACCGGAAATCTACAGCGAAATCACAGGCAATTCACATGGGTATCCACCGGCTTATGCACGAGATACCCATGTCGATTCCACATACTCATCCACTGGTTTATCCACAGGTGTCGGCAGGCCTTTATACGGCGACGCGGGTGTCGAACTTGCTGCGGAAGGTGGAGAAATAGGCTTTGACGTTGCGTACATTTGCGTGGGTGGCGAACAGGCGGTGTGCCAGCGCGTGGTAGGCCGGCATGTCGACCACCTGCACCACCAGCACGAAGTCAGGGCCGGGCGCCACGCGGTAGCACTGCAGCACCGCATCTTCCGCCGCGGCCAGCTTCTCGAACGCTTCCATGCGTTCGGCTGCCTGGACGTCGAGCGTGATCTCGACGATGGCGGTCAGGCGCGCGCCTACTTTGCCCGGGTCAACGATTGCAACTTGCCGTTCGATAACACCTGCTTCGGTCAACTGCTTGACGCGGCGCAGACAAGTGGGCGGCGAGACATGCACCAGCTCAGCCAGTTCCGCATTCGTCTGCGATGCGTCAGTCTGGAGTGCGTTCAGGATGCGACGATCAAGTTCGTCCAAAGGCATGGCGTCAGTCATGAAATTTAACGTAAGAATTTCGTTAGAAATGAAAGAATATTTCATCTTGAGGTAAGTATGAAATTTTATAACGTTTTTGATTGAATTCTGAAAGCTTATTTCATGCTCATTGCCATAGGATATGCTTTATTGCTAATTTTTTACACGAGGTCTTTCCATGTGCGGCATTGTCGGCGCGGTAGCGCAACGTAACATCACCCCCATCCTGATCGAAGGCCTGAAGCGTCTCGAATACCGCGGCTACGATTCCTGCGGCGTGGCCCTGCACGTGGATGGCCGCCTGCAACGCTCGCGCAGCACCTCGCGCGTGGCCGACCTTGAAACCCAAATCCAGGGCACCGGCCTGCAAGGCTTCACCGGCATCGCCCACACCCGCTGGGCCACCCACGGCGCCCCGGCTTCGCACAACGCCCACCCGCACTTCTCGCCGAGCGAAGAGACCGCGCGCATTGCCCTGGTCCACAACGGCATCATCGAGAACCACGACGAGCTGCGCCGCGAACTGACGGAACTCGGCTACGTCTTCCAGAGCCAGACCGACACCGAGGTCATCGCCCACCTGGTCGACCACATGTACAACGGCGATCTGTTCGACACCGTCCAGCAGGCCGTGAAGCGCCTGCACGGCGCCTACGCGATCGCCGTGTTCTCGCGCGAAGAACCGCACCGCGTGGTGGCCGCGCGCCAGGGCTCGCCGCTGATCCTCGGCGTGGGCGAAGGCGAGAACTTCGTCGCTTCGGATGCGATGGCGCTGGCCGGCACCACCAACCAGATCATCTACCTGGAAGAAGGCGACGTGGTCGACCTGCAACTGTCGCGTTACTGGATCGTCGATGCCGAAGGCCGTCCGGTCGAGCGCGAAGTGAAAACCGTGCACGCCCATACCGGCGCGGCCGAGCTCGGTCCTTACCGCCACTATATGCAGAAGGAAATCTTCGAGCAGCCGCGCGTGATCGGCGACACCCTCGAAGGCGTGACCGGCATCATGCCGGAACTGTTCGGCGACAACGCCTATAAGGTGTTCAAGGAAATCGACCGCGTGCTGATCCTGGCCTGCGGCACCAGTTACTACGCTGGCCTGACCGCGAAGTACTGGATCGAGTGCATCGCCAAGGTCCCGGTCAACGTCGAGATCGCCAGCGAGTACCGCTACCGCGACAGCGTGCCGCATCCGAAGACCCTGGTCGTCACCATCTCGCAGTCCGGCGAAACCGCCGACACCCTGGCCGCCCTGAAGCATGCGCGCAGCCTGGGCATGCCGCATACCCTGACCATCTGCAACGTCTCGACCAGCGCCATGGTGCGCGAATGCGAACTGGCCTACATCACCCGCGCCGGCGTGGAAGTGGGCGTCGCCTCGACCAAGGCCTTCACCACCCAGCTGGCCGCCCTGTTCCTGCTGACCCTGACCCTGGCGCAAGTAAACGGCCGCCTGACCGACGAACAAGAAGCCGAGCACCTGAAGCAGATGCGCCACCTGCCGG
>DAMABW010000145.1:0-2469 GCA_031999925.1 Massilia sp.
GTATCTGGGTTTCGTATGATCTCGCCGTTACGGTAAATGGCTATACGTCCTGGGTTTTGTATGAACTCGCCGATAACGGTGACCGTAGGGTGGGCACTCGTGCCCACGCGGATTCAACACACCACTAACGGCACAGGCAACAGCCCCATTAACCGCCGCAAACGACATCCCGAATCCCCCCGCAAACATCACCTTAACCACACGATCGCCCCGTCTGCGCGCAATCTAACAGACGCATCCATGTCCGCGGCCTATCGTCTCCGATCACATTTCCCAACCGGAGCGAACATGATCAAGGTAACTGGCTACGCGGCCAAGCACTCTTTCAGCCGCCTGAAACCCTACGAATTCGAACGCGACGACCCCGCCGCCCACGAGGTCGAAATCGACGTCCTGTACTGCGGCGTCTGCCACTCGGACATCCACCAGGTCAAAAACGAATGGTCGAACACGGTCTACCCCTGCGTGCCCGGCCACGAGATCGTCGGCCGCGTCACCAAGGTCGGCGCCGCGGTGAAACGCCATGCAGTCGGCGACCTGGTCGGCGTGGGCTGCATGATCGACAGCTGCGGCAAGTGCGAAGCCTGCCAGGACGGCGACCAGAATTATTGCGGCGGCCCGAACAGCTGGCTGGCCACCTACAACGGCCCGATGAAGCCGAAAGCGAAAGCCGGCGGCGAGAACATCTACGGCCGCGACAACACCTTCGGCGGCTACTCGAACATCGTGGTGGTGAAGGAAGATTTCGTGCTGAAGATTCCGGCGAACCTGCGTCCGGAAGTGGCTGCGCCGATCCTGTGCGCCGGTGTCACCACCTGGTCGCCGCTGCGCCGCTGGGGCGTGAAAGCGGGCGACAAGGTCGGCGTGATCGGCATGGGCGGCCTCGGCCACATGGCGGCCAAGCTGGCGAAAGCCCTGGGCGCCGAGGTGACGCTGTTCACCACCACCAAGGACAAGATCGAGGAAGCGCAGAAGCTGGGCTTCAAGGCCGTGCTGGAAAAGGACAAGGACGCCTTCGAGGAACTGGAGACGAGCTTCGACTTCATGCTCTCGACCGTCCCCGAGAAGCACGACCTGAACCCCTTCACCGCCCTGCTGAAGCAGGACGCCGTGCTGTGCGTGGTCGGCGCGCTGGAACCGCTGGCGCCGCTCGACAACATGCAGATGGCGCAGATGCGCCGCTCGGTGTCGGGCTCGCTGATCGGCAACCTGGCCGAGACCCAGGATGTGCTCGACTTCTGCGCCGAGCACAATATCGGACCGGAGATCGAGATGATCCGCATCCAGGACATCAACGACGCCTATAAAAAGGTCGAGAAAGGCGACGTGCGCTTCCGCTACGTGATCGACATGGCCTCGCTCAAGGAAGAGATCGCCGGCGAGGCCTGATCGACCTCAAGCCAGCAAGGGGCGCAGCGGCTGGGCGGCACGGGCGCCACGTCCCTGCTGCTGCGGCTGCGCGTTGTCGCTCAGCTTGAACACGCTGACCGCCGCCAGCAGTTGGCCGGCCTGATCCTGCATCGCATTCGACGCGGCCGCCGCCTGCTCGACCAGGGCGGCATTCTGCTGGGTCACCTGGTCCATCTGCGTGATGGCTGCGTTGATCTGGCTGATGCCGACCGTCTGCTCGCCGGTGGCGGCGGTGATCTCGCCGATGATGTCGGTCACGCGCTGCACGCTGCCGACGATTTCCGTCATCGTGGCGCCGGCCTGGTCGACCAGGCGCGCGCCATCGTCGACCCGGGTCACCGAGTCGTCGATCAAGTCCTTGATTTCCTTGGCGGCATTGGCCGAGCGGTGCGCCAGGTTGCGCACTTCGGTGGCCACCACGGCAAAGCCGCGGCCCTGCTCGCCGGCGCGCGCCGCCTCCACCGCCGCGTTCAGCGCCAGGATGTTCGTCTGGAAGGCGATGCTGTCGATCACGCCGATGATGTCGGCGATCTTCTTCGACGATTCGTTGATCGACGCCATGGTCTGCACCACCTGCGCCACCACCACGCCGCCACGGCCCGCCACTTCGCTGGCCGAGATGGCCAGCATGCTGGCCTGGCGCGCATTGTCGGCATTCTGGGCGACGGTCGAATTCAGTTCTTCCATTGAGCTGGCCGTCTCTTCCAGCGAGCTGGCCTGCTCCTCGGTGCGCGACGACAGATCGAGGTTACCGGCTGCGATTTCCGACGATGCCGTAGCAATGGCATGCGAGCCGCCGCGGATCTCGGTCACCAGGCCGTGCAGTTTGGCGTTCATGTCGGCCAGGGTATGCTGCAGGACGCCGATCTCGTCCCTGGTATAGGTTTCGCTGCGGCTGGTCAGGTCGCCGGCGGCCACGCGCCGGGCCAGGGCCACGGCCGACTGCACCGGGCGGGTGATCGAACGGGTCAGCCACCAGGCGCAGACCGCGCCAAAGGCCACGCTCAGGGCGCCCAGCAGCAGCATGGTGCGGCGGCTGTCGTCGCGGGTGTGCTGGAT
>DAMABW010000145.1:2479-10222 GCA_031999925.1 Massilia sp.
ACCTGCTTGCGCTGCAGCGCCACCAGGGCCTGGATATTCGCCTGGTAAGCCTGGGCCGCAGGGATGTAGACCTTGTCGTGGACCTGCATGGCTTCGTCCGACTTGCCTTCGCTCTTCAGGCGCACGGCTTCCTTGCGTCCGCCGGCATAGCCGTCGCGCAGCGCCATCATCTTCTCGAAGATCGCCTTTTCTTCCGGCGTGGTGAGAAGCGCCTCGACGTCCCTCAGGTAGCCCGTGGCCTTGGCATTCGTTTCTTCGATGTTCCTGGCAAAGAAATCGGTCAGCGAAGGATCGCTGCTCTTGATGATGGCCGAGGTACGGATCACGGCCACGGCGATGTTGCTGGCCCAGTCGCCGATCAGGCGTTCCTTCTTGATGGGCTGGGCCAGCATCTGCTCGGCCGCCTGGGCCACGGTGTTGAGTTTGACGATACTGATGGCCGTAACCAGGATAGACAGCGCGAGGACGACGGCAAAACCGAGCGCGAGACGGTGCCCGATTTTCATGTTCGATAAGAATGTCATAGGAGAAAAGATTCCGGAAAGGCCAGCACACCGTGGCGTGCCTGATATCATTGATATCAATTGTGAGGGTCAATTCCATCAATTTTACGCATGAATCCGATTGTTGTCTTACGGCAACAATTGGTGAGAATTGCCTGGCCCATGAATATCGCGCGACGGCCATCCGGCGCGCAGGGATTTGTCCGCGATTCACACATCGGCTAGTATGGCCGCACGTTTTTTGACAAGGCTCGATCATGATTCCACGCGGCGCCCCGCCCGCCCTTCCACGTTTGCTCGCCACCTGCGTGCTTGCCGCTGCCGCCCTGGCCGGCTGCAAGGACAAGGAAACGCCGCCACTGCCGCCTGCAGCACCGCCGGTACAGAAGCCGGCCGAGCCGGTCGTGACGCGCGACCAGGCCACGGCGGCCCTGCTGGCCCTGCCGGAGGTGAAGGAATGGTCGCGTGACATCGAAAAGCGCTCGCACGGCAAGGCGCATGGCGCGATCATCGAAGACGATCCCCAGCCGCGCACGCTCAACGGGCGGCAGTACTGGCAATTGAGTTTTGTCGAGAACCGCGCGGACCGGGTACTGCGCAGGGAGAGTTTCCTGGTGGCCCAGACCGGGAACGACATCCTGGTGGAAGATGCCGAGAGCGACGCCGTGATGTCGCTCGACGATTGGCGGCGCGGGGTACACAAGATCCGCCTGAAGTCGGCGGACTGACCTGCCAGTTCAGCACGATTGAGCTGAATCAAACTCGGCGGTCGGGTGGGGATTATCGTGGGGGTGCTGCCGGCCGATTCACCAGCGTTTCGCGGTAGACGCGTGGTGATCCTCCCACGGTCGGCGGCACCTTCTTTTGCATGTCGGGTCGCGGGGATGGTGGGTTCTACGAACAGCAAGCCACCAGGATGTAGGGTGGGTTCTTGAACCCACCAGGCTTTCTAGCTTCCCATGTGTGAAATCAGCAAGCGTCCCACCTCCGACCGTGCCGCTTCCTTCTCGCGCCCATTGTGCGCATCGATCGATAATCCCACCGCCATGATATCGATGAGCAGCAACTGCAATATCCGCGAAATCATCGACAGGAAGCTGGTGCTGTCCTCGGCGTGGTCCACTGCCAGGCACACGGTGGCCTTGCGCGCCAGCGGCGACTGCCCGCTGCCGATGGCAATCACGTCCGCCCCGGCGGCGCGCGCGATATCCACCGCACGCAGCAGTTCGGGCAAGTGTCCCGACTTCGAAATCGCAATCACCACGTCGCCCGGCCCCAGCAAATCCGCCGCGAGCGCAAACAGGTGCGAGTCGCCGTACAAGGCCGTCGGAATCCGGAAGCGGAAGAACTTGTGCTGCCCGTCCAGCGCCACCACGCGCGAATTGCCCAGCGCGTAAAACTCCACGCGCCGTGCCTTGCTTACCAGTTCGATGGCGCGGTCGAGCGAGCGCACATCCAGCCCGTCGCGGAATTTCAGGATCGCCGACACCGTGTTGTCGATCACCTTGGCCGACAAATCGTGCGTGCTGTCGCTGTTGCGTACCTGGCTGTGCCGCACCGGAATCGCCCCGGTCAGGCTGCTGGCGAACTTCAGCTTGAAGTCGGCCAGCCCCAGGAAACCGAGCGAACGGCAGAAGCGGATCACGGTCGGCTGGCTCACTTCGGCCAGGCGCGCGATGTCGGCGATCGGCTCGTTCAGCACCAGGCGCGGCTGCTCCAGCACCAGGGTCGCAACGCGCCCTTCGGCCGGCGTGAGTTCCTGCCGCAGGTGCTTGATGCGCTCCATCAGCGTGTTGGCGCCGCTGCGGCCGCGCAGGTGTTCCGACAAAATCGTGGCCACGCCGTGGAAGGCCGGATTCGGCGTGGTGATGACGTAGGTGGGAATGCTCGACAAATAATCCGAAAAGCGCCCCTTGGCCTCGAAGCGCGCACGGAAGGGAGACTGCGCGAACCACTCTTTTAAACGCGGCACGATGCCGCCGCCGATGTACACGCCGCCGAAGGCGCCCAGCGTCACCGCCAGATTCGCCGCGGCGCCGCCCAGCATGCCGCAGAAGACTTCCAGCACCTCGAAGCAGAGCGCGTCGCCCTCGTCCAGGGCGCCGGCGATGATCTGCGCGGCAGTGCGCGGCGGTGCGTCAAGGACGCCATTGCGCTTGGCCAGCGCGCGGTAAGTCAACTCCATGCCCGGCCCCGAGATCAGGCGTTCGTTCGACACGTGCTGCCATTCGCGCCAGGCGAATTGCAGGATCGCGAACTCGCGCTCGTCGCCCGGGGCGAAATTCATGTGGCCGCCCTCGCTGCCGAGGGTGACGAAACCGTCGGCGGTCGGGATCACGCCCGACACACCGAGACCGGTGCCCGGCCCCAACACGCCGATCACCGCGTTCGATGCCGGCGTGCCGCCGCCGATTTGCAGCAGGTCGCCCGGTGCCAGCACGGGAATGGCCATCGCCAGCGCCGTGAAGTCGTTCACCACCAGCAGCGTCGACAGACCCAACTCGCGCCGCAGCGCCTCGGTCGAAAATTCCCAGGCGCGGTTCGTCATGCGCACCTGGTCGCCATTCACCGGATTGGCCACCGCAAAGGCGGCGTGGTGCAGGCTCAGGCCGGCATGCTGGCGCAGGTAGTGAAGCACAAGCGGCACGATGCCGTCGAAATCCTCGCAGCGCAGCACGGCCACCGAGCGGAACACGCCCGGCGCCGTCTGCAAGGCAAAGCGCGCGTGCGTGGCGCCGATGTCGGCCAGCAGGCGCGGGCCGTCGGCAAACGCGGTGCGCGCGAATTTTTCAGGCTCGTGCCCGCTCCCCATCAGGCGACAGTACCTTGCGCGGCCCGACCGAACCAGGCGCCATAGGCCGGCAGCGTGACGCGGCCGTTCGCGGCTTCGCCCGGCAGGCCGTGGCCTTCCAGGTTCTGCGCCTGTGCGGTTTCAGCCCAGTCGAAGCTCACCGGCTGGCCCGACAGGTTGAACGCTGCCAGGATGGTCGGCTCGCCGTCGAGCGTGCGGCGCAGTGCCAGCACCGGTTCCGGCGCTTCGAAGAAGGAGATGCCGCCGCGGGTCAATTGCGGCAGGCTCTGGCGCCAATGAATGATGCGGCGCGCGGCGCTCAGGCTCGAGGCCGGGTCCTTGTCCTGCACCGAGACGGCAGCGGCGCGGTGCGGTTCGGCGACCGGCAGCCATGGCTTGCCTTCGGTGAAGCCGGCGTTCGGCGCCGCATCGGTCCACGGCATCGGCGTACGGCAGCCGTCGCGGCCCTTGAACTCGGGCCAGAAGGTGATGCCGTACGGGTCTTGCAGCAGCTCGTAGGGCACGTCGGCTTCCGGCAGCGCCAGTTCGTCGCCCTGGTACAGGCAAGGCGTGCCTTTCAGCGACAGCTGCATCGCCAGCACCATCGCCGCAAAGTCGACCGGCGCATCCTCGCCGCGCCAGCGCGTGACCACGCGGATCGCGTCGTGGTTACCCACCGACCACGAAGCCCAGCCGCCCTGCACGCGCGCCTCGAATTCCTCGACCTGGGTGCGGATGTGCTTTGCCGTGAATTCCGGCGTCAGCAGGTTGAAGCTGTAGGCCATGTGCAGCTTGTCGCCGTCGGCCGTGTACTCGGCCATGCAGGCCAGCGCGTCATCGGCACCGACTTCGCCGATCGACACGGCGCCGTATTCGTTCAGCAGCGCGCGGATCTTGCACAGGAAGGCCAGGTTTTCCGGACGCGTCTTGTCGTAGATGTGCGACTGCATGCCGTACGGGTTCACGTCGGTCACCGAGGCGGTATCGCGCTTGGTGGCCGGCGGATTGCTGCGCAATTCGGTGTCGTGGAAGTGGTAGTTGCAGGCATCCATGCGCACGCCGTCGACGCCGCGCTCGAGCCAGAAGCGCAGCGCGTCCAGGTGGGCCTTCTGCACGTCCGGGTTATGGAAGTTCAGTTGCGGCTGGCTGGCCAGGAAGTTGTGCATGTAGTACTGCTTGCGGCGCGTGTCCCACTGCCATGCCGAGCCGCCGAAGACCGCCATCCAGTTGTTCGGCGGGTTGCCGTCCGGCGCCGCGTCGGCCCAGACGTACCAGTCCGACTTCGGATTGTCGCGGCTGGAGCGGCTTTCGACGAACCACGGGTGGGCGTCGGCGGTGTGGGCCATGACCTGGTCGATCATGATCTTCAGGCCGAGCGCGTGCGCCTTGGCGACCATGGCGTCGAAGTCGGCCAGGGTGCCGAACAGCGGGTCGACGTCGCAGTAGTCGGAGATGTCGTAGCCGAAGTCCTTCATCGGCGACTTGAAGTAAGGCGAGAGCCAGACGATGTTCACGCCCAGGCTGGCGATGTAGTCGAGTTTCGCGGTGATGCCGGGGATATCGCCCACGCCATCGCCGTTGGTGTCGAGGTAGCTGCGCGGATAGACCTGGTAAATGATGGCTTCGCGCCACCAGTCGTTCGTTTGCTTGGTAGTCTGGGTCATGACGTGGGAGGTAAAGTTGAAATTCCGGTTGAGCTGCTGGTTTTTAGGCAATATACAGCAGCTTTTGCAACATTACAATCCGCAAAAAGGCCGTTATTACATGCAAATATTCTTTGCATTCAAAGGCTTACATGCAAATACTATTTGCACAGGATGAAACAAAAGTAGCTAAACTACGGTTCAGTTACGTGGACATCAATTTTCCGGTTGCCAAGACCGCAAGGGCGTCATAGCATCCCGGGTTAATTCATTCACAGGACGAGTCCATGAACCAGCCGACCACGCCCTCCAGCGGACGCATGCCCCGCCAGATCCCGTACATCATCGCCAACGAAGGTTGCGAGCGCTTCAGCTTCTACGGGATGCGCAACATCCTGACGCCCTTCCTGATCTCGACGCTGCTGCTGTTCCTGCCGGAGTCGGAGCGTACCGGCGAAGCCAAGCACGTGTTCCACACCTTCGTGATCGGCGTGTACTTCTTCCCGCTGCTGGGCGGCTGGCTGGCCGACCGTTTCTTCGGCAAGTACAACACGGTGTTCTGGCTCAGCCTCGTCTACTGCGCCGGCCATGCCTGCCTTGCCATCTTCGAGGACAACGTGAACGGCTTCTACCTCGGCCTGGGCCTGATCGCGCTCGGCTCGGGCGGCATCAAGCCGCTGGTGTCCTCGTTCGTGGGCGACCAGTTCGACCAGACGAATAAGGACAAGGCGAAGATCGTGTTCGACGCCTTCTACTGGATCATCAACTTCGGTTCCTTCTTCGCGTCGCTCCTGATGCCGCTGTTCCTGAAGAACTACGGCCCTGCGGTTGCCTTCGGCATCCCGGGCATCATGATGTTCATCGCGACCATGGTGTTCTGGAGCGGGAAGAAAAAGTACGTGCACGTGCCGCCCGCCGCGCCGAACCCGCACTCGTTCTCGCGCGTGGCGCGTACCGCCCTCTCGACCAACGGCGCCGGCCGCACGGTCGCCATGGTCGGCTTGTTCGGCGCGATCGCTTCGCTCTTGATGTCGCCGAGCTGGGGCTTCGTGATCGCGGCCTGCACGGCGCTGGTGCTGCTGCTGGCCTTTGTCGGCATGGGCATCTCGATGCAACTGGAACGCGCTCGCGGCCACCACCCGGACGACGCCGTCGACGGCGTACGCGCGGTGCTGCGCATCCTGGTGGTGTTCGCGCTGGTCACGCCGTTCTGGTCGCTGTTCGACCAGAAGGCCTCGACCTGGATCGTGCAGGCCAATTCGATGATCACCACCTTCTCGGTGTTCGGCAACGAATTCACCCTGCTGCCGGCCCAGATGCAGGCACTCAATCCGCTGCTGGTGATGCTGCTTATTCCGTTCAATAACCTGGTGCTGTTCCCGATGCTGGAAAAGATCGGCATCACGCCGACGCCGCTGCGCCGCATGACCTCGGGCATCGCCTTCTCGGCCCTGTCGTGGCTGGTGATCGGCGCGATCCAGGTGTCGATGGACGCCGGCACGCCGACCTCGATGGCCTGGCAGATCCTGCCGTATGCGCTGCTGACCATGGGCGAGGTGCTGGTCTCGGCCACCGGCCTGGAGTTCGCCTACAGCCAGGCGCCGGCTTCGATGAAGGGCGCGATCATGGCGCTGTGGAGCCTGGCCGTCACCGTCGGCAACCTGTGGGTGCTGGTGGTGAATGCGGCGGTGAAGAACGATACGGTGATGAATTCGATTGCCGGCTCGGGACTGAGCGTGATCGCGTTCCAGATGTTCTTCTTTGCCGGCTTTGCGGCGCTGGCTGCGATTGCGTTCGGGTTGTATGCGAAGCGGTACAAGATGGTGGATCACTATCGCAGTCTCGATTCCTCGAAGTCGCCGACGGCGGCCAAGGTTTGAATCACACCGGGCACGGCTCCGATAACCGTGCCCGGCAATCCACCGCTAACGATCACCGCGTGGGCACGGGGCGCCCACCCTACCTATTCGAAACCGCGGACGTTTGCATGCGTAGGGTGGGCGCCCCGTGCCCACGCGTTCAAACAACGTCCGCGCCGACGCGCATCACGTCCCACCATTGAATCGAACATGATCCGAACTGTCCCCCTCGCTCTCGCCACCGCCCTCGCCTCCTCCGCTCACGCCGCAATTCCCCTGGACGCCTGCAACGGCCCCGCCACCACCACGCTGGGCGCCGTCCCGCACACGCTGGAAGCGCGCGCTGTCTGGCTGAACCGCGAGCTGGCGAAGTGGCCCAACTCCCCAAGCGACGGCAAGTTCAGACTTCATCACTCCCCCACGGCCGCCATCGAAGCCATCGTCGGCCGCAAGATCAAGGGCGCAGCCGGTGCGTTCGACCTGCAGCTCACCAACGCCGTTCCGAAGGACGCCGCCGAGCGCTTCAAATATTTGGCCGCCGGCCCCGTCCTGAAGTTGGCCGACAAGGACCTCGCCCGCCTCCCTGCCCTGCACCGCGAACAGCTGGTGCTGACACGGGAAGCCGCCGACGGCACCATCCTTGCCGCGACCCGCCTGCAAGCCGCCGGCGCCCTCGACGACCTGTACGCCGCCGCCGAAGGAGTTCCCGACCTCGGCGCCACGCCCACCAAGAAGCGCACCGGCTTCAAGCTCTGGGCGCCCACCGCGCAACAGGCCGCCGTCTGCGTCTTCGACAGCGGCAGCGGCCGCGCCGGCGCCGTGCACCAGCTGGCGATCGACCCAGGCACTGGCGTCTGGAGCGCCCAGGCCCAGGCCGACCTCTCCGGCCGCTATTACACCTACGCCGTCGACGTCGTCAGCGAACAGGCCGGCCTGGTGCGCAACCT
>DAMABW010000146.1:0-10213 GCA_031999925.1 Massilia sp.
GCCCAGCACCACGACGGTGCCGCCGGTCATGTATTCGCAGCCGTGGTCGCCCAGGCCTTCGACCACGGTCACCGCGCCCGAGTTACGCACCGCGAAGCGTTCGCCGGCCACGCCGTTGAAGAAGGCTTCGCCGGCAATCGCGCCGTACAGCACCGTGTTGCCGACGATGATATTGTCCACCGCCCAGCCACGGAACTCGGTATTCGGACGCACGATGATGCGACCGCCCGAGAGACCCTTGCCAACGTAGTCGTTGCCCTCGCCCACCAGGTCGATCGTGATGCCGGCGGCCAGGAAGGCGGCGGCGGACTGGCCGGCCGTGCCTTGCAACTGGATGTGGATGGTGTCGTCCGGCAGCCCGGCGTGACCGTAGCGCTTGGCGACTTCGCCCGAGAGCATGGCGCCGACCGTGCGGTTGACGTTCTTCACCGGCGAGATGAAGGAAACACGCTCGCCCTTCTCCAGCGCCTGCTTGGCCTGCGCGATCAGCTTGTGGTCGAGCGCGCGGTCGAGGCCATGGTCTTGCACGTCGGTGTGGAACAAGTTACATCGCGCATCGGTCTTCGGCTGGTAGAAGATGTTCGTGAAGTCCAGGCCTTGCGCCTTCCAGTGCGACACGGCTTTCGATTTGTCGAGCAAATCGGAGCGGCCGATCAGTTCGTCGTAGCTGCGGATGCCGAGCTGGGCCATGAGCTGGCGCGCTTCTTCGGCGACGAAGAAGAAGTAGTTCACCACGTGCTCTGGTTTACCCTGGAACTTGGCGCGCAGCACCGGGTCTTGCGTCGCGACGCCAACCGGACAAGTGTTCAGGTGGCACTTGCGCATCATGATGCAGCCTTCGACCACCAGCGGCGCCGTCGCGAAACCGATCTCGTCGGCACCCAGCATGGCGGCGATCACCACGTCGCGGCCGGTCTTCATCTGGCCATCGGCCTGCACGCGGATGCGGCTGCGCAGGCCGTTCAGCACCAGGGTCTGCTGGGTTTCCGCCAGGCCGAGTTCCCACGGCGTGCCGGCATGCTTGACCGACGACAGCGGCGAGGCGCCGGTACCGCCGTCGTGGCCGGCCACCACCACGTGGTCGGCCTTGGCCTTCGAAACGCCGGCGGCAACGGTGCCGATACCGACTTCCGAGACCAGCTTCACCGAGATCGAGGCGTTCGGATTCGCGTTCTTCAAGTCGTGGATCAATTGCGCCAGGTCTTCGATCGAATAGATGTCGTGGTGCGGCGGCGGCGAGATCAGGCCCACGCCCGGCACCGAGAAGCGCAGCGAGGCAATGTATTCCGACACCTTGTGGCCCGGCAGCTGACCACCCTCGCCCGGTTTTGCGCCCTGCGCCATCTTGATCTGGATCTGGTCGGCCGCGTTCAGGTACTCGGCGGTGACGCCGAAGCGGCCCGAGGCCACCTGCTTGATCTTCGAACGCAGCGAGTCGCCCTCTTCCAGCGGGATGTCGACCGCCACGCGGTCCGAACCGAGCACCGACGCCAGGGTTTCGCCCTTGCTGATCTTGATGCCCTTGAATTCGTTCAGGTAGCGCAACGGATCTTCGCCGCCCTCGCCCGTATTGCTCTTGCCGCCGATGCGGTTCATGGCGATTGCCAGCGTGGCGTGCGCTTCGGTCGAGATCGAGCCCAGCGACATGGCGCCGGTAACGAAGCGCTTGACGATTTCCTTGGCCGGCTCGACTTCGTCGATGGCAATCGCCTTGCTCGGATCGATCTTGAACTCGAACAGGCCGCGCAGGGTCAAGTGACGGCGCGTCTGCTCGTTGATGAGCTGGGCGTATTCTTTATAGGTGCTGAAATTGTTGGCGCGGGTCGAATGCTGCAGCTTGGCGATCGCGTCCGGCGTCCACATGTGGTCTTCGCCGCGCACGCGGAAGGCGTATTCGCCGCCGGTGTCGAGGGCGTTGGCCAACAGCGGATCGGTGCCGAAGGCCAGGTTGTGCAGGCGCAGCGCTTCTTCCGCCACTTCGAACAGGCCGATGCCTTCCACGGTCGACGAGGTACCGCGGAAATATTTATCGACGAGCGACTTGTTCAGGCCCACGGCTTCGAAAATCTGCGCGCCGCAGTAAGACATGTAGGTGGAGATGCCCATCTTCGACATCACCTTCAACAAACCCTTGCCGATGGCCTTGGTGTAGTTGTACATCGCCGTGTCCGGCGCCATTTCGTGCGGCAGGTGCTGGGCCAGATCGGCCAGGGTTTCCAGCGCCAGGTAAGGGTGGACGGCTTCCGCGCCATAGCCCGCCAGCAAGGCGAAGTGGTGGGTTTCGCGGGCCGAACCGGTTTCCACCACCAGGCCGGTCGAGGCGCGCAGGCCGCGCATCACCAGGTGCTGGTGGATGGTCGAGGTGGCCAGCAGGGCCGGAATCGCGACCATGTCGCCGGACAGCGCGCGGTCCGAGACGATCAGGATGTTGTGGCCGGATTTCACCGCGTCCACGGCTTCCGCGCACAGCGAGGCGAGCGAGGCTTCGATGCCCTCTTTCCCCCAGGCGACCGGGTAGCAGATGTTCAGCTCATACGACTTGAACTTGCCGCCGGTATGGATGCTGATGTTGCGCAGGCGCGCCATGTCGTTGAAGCCGAGCACAGGCTGCGACACTTCCAGGCGCATCGGCGGATTGACGTTGTTCGTGTCGAGCAGGTTCGGCTTCGGACCGATGAACGACACCAGCGACATGACCATGCTTTCGCGGATCGGGTCGATCGGCGGATTGGTTACCTGCGCAAACAATTGTTTGAAGTAATTGTACAAAGGTTTGAGCTTGTTCGACATCACCGCCAGCGGCGAGTCGTTGCCCATGGAACCGGTCGCTTCCTCGGCCAGTACCGCCATCGGCGCCATCAGGAATTTCAGGTCTTCCTGGGTGTAGCCGAAGGCTTGCTGGCGGTCCAGCAGCGTGATCGCGGCTTTTTCACCTTGTGCCGGCGTGTCCTTCACGCGGTGCTGCGCCAGCTGCGATTCGCTCAGCTTGATTTCGTTCAGCTTGATGCGCACCGACTTGATCCACGCCTTGTAGGGCTTGGCGTTCGAGTAGGTATCCTTCAACTCCTTGTCGTCGATGATGCGCCCTGCTTCCAGGTCGATCAGGAACATCTTGCCCGGCTGCAGGCGCCATTTCTTGACGATGCGCGATTCCGGGATCGGCAGCACGCCGGACTCGGAGGCCATGACGACCAGGTCGTCCTCGGTCACGACATAGCGTGCCGGACGCAGGCCGTTGCGATCCAGGGTGCCGCCGATGTGGCGGCCGTCGGTAAAGGCCATCGCCGCCGGGCCGTCCCAGGGCTCCATCATGGCCGCGTGGTATTCGTAGAAGGCCTTGCGGTTGTCGTCCATCGAGGTGTGGTTTTCCCAGGCCTCGGGGATCATCATCATCATGGCCTGGGCGATCGGGTAGCCGGCCATCACCAGCAGCTCGAGCGCGTTGTCGAAGCAGGCGGTGTCGGACTGGCCTTCGTAGATCAGCGGGAACAGCTTGTTCAGGTCGTCGCCCAGCACGGCCGACTTCATCATGCCTTCGCGCGCACGGGTCCAGTTGAAGTTGCCCTTCACGGTGTTGATCTCGCCGTTGTGCGCGATCAGGCGGTATGGGTGGGCCAGCGGCCATTCCGGGAAAGTGTTGGTCGAGAAGCGCTGGTGCACCAGGGCCAGTGCCGAGACGCAGCGCGGGTCTTGCAGGTCCTTGAAGTAGACGCCGACCTGGTCCGCCAGCAGCAGGCCCTTGTAGACGATGGTGCGCGCCGACATCGAAGGCACGAAGAATTCCTTGCCGTGCAAGAGTTTCAGCGCCTGGATGGCGTGGCCGGACGACTTGCGGATCACGTACAGCTTACGTTCGAGCGCGTCGGTGACCATGATGTCCGGGCCGCGGCCAATAAAAATCTGGCGGATTACCGGCTCCTTGGCACGCACCGTCGGCGACATGGGCATGGTCTCGTCGACCGGCACGTTGCGCCAGCCCAGCACGACCTGGCCTTCGATGCGCACGGCGCGCTCGATTTCCTGTTCGCAGGCGATGCGCGACGCGTGTTCCTTCGGCAGGAAGACCATGCCGACGCCGTATTCGCCGGGCGGCGGCAGCTCGACGCCCTGCTTGGCCATCTCGTCGCGGAAGTACTGGTCGGGAATCTGGATCAGGATGCCGGCGCCATCGCCCATCAGGGCATCGGCGCCCACCGCACCGCGGTGGTCCAGGTTCTTCAGGATCATCAGCCCCTGGTCGATGATGGAATGGCTTTTGTTGCCCTTGATATGGGCGATGAAACCGACGCCGCAGGCATCGTGTTCATTGGCGGGATCGTACAAACCTTGGGCAATCATACTCGGCTCTCCACAACTTTTTCAGGGGGTGAAGGCCGAGAATAGTGCAATGCAGCAGACGCATCAAGCAGAACAATTAGGGTCGGAGTCGAATTTACTGCTGACTTGCCGGTCGAATTTTTAATTGGGGACAGGTCTGTTACCGGGTTATCCGCGCAATTTTCTTCATGTTTTGTACGATCCGGTGCCCATGCTTGAGCAGAAAATTGCGAGGCGGTAAAAACTCGATCAGCTCACGGCCGACGGCGCCGGCTTCTTGGCAGGCCGCCCGCGCTTGGCCGGCAGGATGCGGCGCTGGGTCGTCTGTTCGAGTGCGCGCTTGAAGGTGTCGGACCCCAGAGGCTGCCCTTTCTGGACACTGGCGGCGATCAGCGCCAGCTCGTCGGGTGCAATCCCCTGCTGCACCAGTTCGGTATAGGCCGCCTCGCGCTGGAAGGGCGTGTTGCCGAGTGCCCAGAACAAGGCGTGGTCGGTGATCACGGGGTCGGGACGCAGGCCGGCGTGGTGCTGGTAGCTCGACCAGACGTAGTCGCCAGGTATCACGGCTTGCCCTTCGCGCGTGGGCGCCAGTTCGATAAAGCGGCTGCACATCAAGAAATGGCGGTCGGTATCGACCACGGCGGTGCGGAAGCGGCCTTCGAACAGGCCGCCGGCGCGGGCGTACTTGGCGTTGTACCAGGGAACGTAGAGGCGGCCAAGCTTTTGCATCATCGCGGCCAGGCTGTCTTCGTCAGGCGGCGTAGCCAGCAGGTGCAGGTGGGTCGGCAGCAAGGCATAGGCGTGGATCGCCACCTTGTAGAAACGCGCGGCTTCCTTCAGCCAGCCGAGGAAGCGTGTGTAGTCCTCGTCGTCGCGGAAGATTCGTTGCGGATCGTTGGCGCGCTGGAGGATGTGGTGGGGTTGCTTGGGGAGGATGAGGCGGGGTTGGCGGGCCATGGCATGGAGCAGAAACGGTTCGGATGGCGTATTCTACTGCGCCCCCTTCGCTCTGTCCCCGATTATAAAATCCAGGCGATGAATTTGTATCGACTCTGTCCCGCTTTTGTAGGGTGGGTTCTCGAACCCACCCTATCTTCAGGCCAGGGTAAATCCGGCGGAAAGACTATACCCTTCACCATACGCACTACGCAGCGGCAGATCCTGTCCCAGCCCCGTGCGTGCCTTCTTGCGCAGGCGATACACCAGCATGTCCACGCGCCGGCTCGCATCCGGATCGTCACCGCCCATGCCGGCGACGATGGTCGCGCGCGGCACCGGCCGGGTATTGATCGTCAACAGGTGCAGGAAATTGAATTCCTTTTCGGTCAAGTCGATCACCTTGCCGCCCAGCTCGAGCTGGCGCGCACTGACGCGCAGGGTCCACTTGCTCGGCAGCGGCGCCGGCTCGTTCGGACGCACGCGGCGGCCCAGCGCCTCGATGTGGGCAGCCAGTTCCGGGAACTTGATCGGCTTGGTCAGATAGTGGTCCGCCCCCAGCTGCAGGCCGAGGATGCGGTTATCGAAGGCAACGCGGCCGGTCAGCACCAGCAGCCCGATCTCGGGATACAGCTGGCGCATGCGCGGGATGACCGTAAACCCGTCTTCGTCGGGCAAGCCCAGGTCGAGCACCACCACGGCGGCCGGGGTGCGCGTGAGCGCCGCCCACATTTCGCTGGCGGAGGTGGCAATCGTGACGTCATGGTCGAGTTCGCGCAGGAAATCGGCCATGTCGCCGGCGTAGTCGCCGTTGTCTTCAACAATCAGTATCTGTGTCATGGTGGGCCACGTTCTTGGTTTTACTGGTGCCTGCCTGTCGCGGCAGGGGCGTCCGCGTCCGGCGGAGCTTGATCGTTATCCGTCTGCGGACGTGGGTGCGCTTTCCCGGCGCCTGCCACCGGCAGCCAGATGCGGAACTCGGCGCCGCCCGCAGCCGGCGACACCAGGCTGAGCACGCCGCCATGGACTTCGACGATCGAGCGCGCCATGTACAGTCCCAGGCCGCTGCCCGGCAAACCGTCGGCATGACGGCCGCGGAAAAATTTCTCGAAAATGCGCGCCTGCTCGTCGAGCGGCACGCCGGCGCCATGGTCGCGCACCGCCAGTTCGATCCCGCTGGCCGCCAGCCGGCCGCGCAGCAGGATCGGCGTGGTCTCGGGCGAAAACGCCACGGCGTTGTCGACCAGGATCTTCAGCGCCAGGCGCATACCGTCGGGTTCGCAGCGCAGCATGTCCGGCAGTTCGCCGACTTCGACGCTGGCGATGCGGCCGGCGGCGCGCACCAGGCCGGCGGCTTCGTCGAGCAGTTCGCGCGGCGCAACCGAGCTTGGCTTGCGTTCGCCGCCGATCTCGGCCATGCGGTCCGGCGACAGGTAGTCGTCGAGCATGGCGATCAGGCGGTCGGTGGCCAGCGCGATCTTGCGGTAGCGCTGGCGGGTGGCGTCGTCGGCGTCCTGGCAGGTCGCTTCCAGGCGCTGGATGGCGCCGTCGATGGTCGACAGGGGCGTGCGGAATTCATGGTTCAGCATGCTGGCGAAACGCTTGCGTTCGGCTTCGCGCTGGCGCCGCGGCGACAAGTCGCGCACCTGGCCGACCAATGTCACCGGCTCGCCACTGGCGTCAGAGACCAGGGCCGAGAGCACTTCCACCGGCACCATGTAGCCATGGGCGCCACGCAACTCGGTTTCGCGCACCAGGCGCAGGCGACTGCGGTCGCCATTGCGCAGGCGCCGCACCCGCTCCGGCATGCCGGCGCACAGGGTGGCCAGGGCACTCCTGGAATCGCCAAGCTGGGCGGCGATCTGGTCCGGGCTATAGCCGAGCAGTTGTTCGATGGAAGGGCTGACGTACAGCAGGGCGCCGCTGGCGCAATCGATGCTGAATGCGATGTCGCCGCCGATTTCGGCGATGACGCGGAACTGTTCGGCCAGTTCCGCGCCGGCCGTGCCGGAGGGGGTAAGGCTGGCGCTGCAGTTCGTCACATAACACCTGATTAAAAGTTGGGCAGGGGAAAGGACCCCAGCCAGGAAGTATATCGCCGTCGGTACTTGTTTGTATAGCTGGGCGTTGTAGCGCTATTCATTAACTAAAATTGTTAAATCTAGAAATTAGTTAAATGTTGTTAAATAAACAGGCGAAAATGCCAAATCCTATTCGATTTGCATACATTTACACCATCAAGATGTCAGCACGATGAAACGCAGGGCTGCCCGGCCCGCTGCAGGCGGGATGCCCAAGTAAAAACGCCCGCTACGACGCGGGCGTTGCAGAACGAACGCTGGACTTATTGTTCGTCGAGCGGCGCAAAGATCGCTTGCAGGTCTTCCTGCGTGAGCGCCATCTTTTGCGATTCGCCCTCGGCCAGGATCGACTGCGCCAGTTCCGACTTCTTCTGTTGCAGCTGCTGGATCTTTTCTTCCAGCGTGCCCTTGGCAATCAGCTTGTACACGAACACCGGCTTGTCCTGCCCGATACGCCAGGCACGGTCGGTGGCCTGGGCCTCGGCCGCCGGGTTCCACCACGGATCGTAATGGATGACCGTGTCGGCCGCAGTCAGGTTCAGGCCGACGCCGCCCGCCTTGAGGCTGATCAGGAAGATCGGCACCGCCCCTTGCTGGAAGGCGGCTACCTGGGCCGAGCGGTCGCGCGTTTCGCCGGTGAGGATGGCGTAGCGAATGCCGCGCGCCGTCAGTTCTTCCTCGATCAGGCCGAGCATGCTGGTGAACTGCGAGAACACCAGGATCTTGCGGCCTTCTTCCAGCAGGTCGTCGACCATCTGCATCAGGTCGGTCAGCTTGGCGGACACGGCAGCCGTGTTCTTCTTCGACGGCATGGCTTTCACGAGGCGCGGGTCGCAGCAGACCTGGCGCAGTTTCAGCAGCGCTTCCAGGATCACGATCTGGCTGCGCGCCACACCCTTGCGGTCGATTTCCTCGCGCACCTTCTTGTCCATCGCCAGGCGCACGGTCTCGTAGAGGTCGCGCTGCGGGCCGCTGATCTCGATGCGGCGCACCACCTCGGTTTTTTCCGGCAGTTCCTTCGCCACATTGTCTTTGGTACGGCGCAGCAGGAAAGGACGGATGCGGCGGTTCAGCAGGGCGCGGCGTACCGGGTCGTCCTGGCGCTCGATCGGGTGGCGGAACTGGGTATTGAACGTCTTTTCTTCGCCCAGCAGGCCCGGCAGCAGGAAGTGGAATTGCGACCAGAGTTCGCCCAGGTGGTTTTCCAGCGGGGTGCCGGTCAGGCACAGGCGGTGGCGGGCATTCAGCGAACCGGCCGTTTGCGCCGCCTTCGAGCGCGTGTTCTTGATGTAGTGCGATTCGTCGAGGATCACCAGGTGGTACTCGTGCTCGCGCAGCTTTTCCTCGTCGCGCGGCAGCAGGGCGTAGGTGGTCAGCACGATGTCGGCCTGCTCGATTTGGTCGAACATGTCCATGCGCTCCTTACCTTGCAGCAGCAGCACCTTCAGGCTCGGGGCGAAGCGCGCGGCTTCTTCCTGCCAGTTGGTCATCAGGCTGGTGGGCGCGATCACCAGGGCCGGGCGGGTCAGGCGACCGGCTTCCTTTTCGGTGAGGATGTGGGCCAGCGTTTGCACGGTTTTACCAAGCCCCATGTCGTCGGCCAGGATGCCGGCCAGGTCGTATTCGCGCAGGAACTGCATCCACGACAGGCCGTCGAGCTGGTAATCGCGCAGCGTGGCCTGCAAACCGGCCGGGGCCGCCACCTTTTTCACGGCGCCGAACTGGCTGAGCTTGCGGCCGGTTTCGCGCAACTGCTCGCCGCCGAACCAGCGCAGCTCCAGGCCGCGCGCCAACTCTTCCAGGCGGCTGGCATCGAGCGTCGACAGGCGCACGCGCCCCTTGATCTTGTCGTTGAAGTAGAGCTCGCCGAGGGTGGACAGGATGGGCTTGACGCGGTTCCAGGGCAGGGCGACGCGTACACCTTCCGGCAGCGTTGCCAGCATCTGGTCATGCTCGCCATGGGCGGCCAGCACGGCCGGGTCGAAGTCCATCGGCGCGTTGCGGATGAGTTGCACCAGCACCGGCAGCAGCGGCACGCGCTTGCGGTTGACCACGATGCCCAGTTCCAGCTCGAACCAGGCTTTACCCGCTTCTTCCGGCTCGTCGATCTCGGCATACCAGTCTTCCACCGGAACCACGTCGTAGCGGTATTTGTTCGACTTTTGCAGGTGCCAGCCGGCATCCGACAGGGCGTCGAGGTCGTTCTCGGCAAAGCGCAGCCAGTGCGCCTGGCTTTCGAGCTGGAGCGCGCCGGCGACGCCCGACAGCGGCGTGGTGGCGGGCTTGTGGAAGCCGAGCTCGGTCAGTTTATCCAGGGCGGCCGCTTCGGCGTCGAGATTGCGTTCGATGATCTCGGTGACGTCGCCGATCTGGCGCACCACGCGCTGGGCCGGATCGAAGGAGACGCGCTGGCCGTCGTAGTCGAAGGAAAGCACGGCGAAATCCTGCCAGCGCTGGGTACCGGTATCGGCCAGGGCCACGGAGTCGAGCAGCAGGAAAGGCTGCGGCGCGACGTCGGTGCGCAGGCGCTGGGTCAGCGGCTGCGGCAGCGGCATCAAGGTTTGCAGGCCATGGGCCAGCAGCAGTTGCGACACGCGCTTTTTATCGTTGCCGGTGAGGATGGGCGCCTGGGCCACCAGGGCTTGCAGCTCAGCCAGCGAAATATCCACACCACCACGGTTCAGTTCCAGCGGGCCGCAAGACAGGTTGTCGATGTACCAGGGCGGATCGGTCGGCAACATGTAGTCGATCAGGTCGGCGCCCGGGTGGGTCGCGCCGTTGGCCGGCTCCACCGACCAGCCCAGCTTGGCCGCACGGCCTTCGTCGCGCCAGGCCAGGTTCGCCTGGCGGGTCGGACCGGCCTGCAGCGGATAGACCAG
>DAMABW010000147.1:0-10197 GCA_031999925.1 Massilia sp.
GATACAAGCGCCTGAAGCACCGCGGCGTCATCTGCGAAAAGTGCGGCGTCGAAGTCACGCTCGCCAAAGTGCGCCGCGAGCGCATGGGCCACATCGAACTGGCCTCGCCAACCGCGCACATCTGGTTCCTGAAGTCGCTGCCGTCGCGTCTGGGCATGGTCCTGGACATGACCCTGCGCGATATCGAACGCGTGCTGTACTTCGAAGCATATGTGGTCACCGATCCTGGCATGACCCCGCTGAAGAAGTGCCAGATCATGTCGGAAGACGATTACGCCGCCAAGTACGAAGAGTACGGCGACGACTTCACCGCCTACATGGGCGCCGAAGGTATCCGTGAACTGCTGCGCTCGATCGACATCCACCGCGATGCCGAAGCCCTGCGCGTGGAACTGAAGGAATCGAAATCCGAAGCCAAGATCAAGAAATACGCCAAGCGCCTGAAAGTGCTCGAGGCGTTCCAGCGTTCGGGCATCAAGCCTGACTGGATGATCATGGAAGTGCTCCCGGTCCTGCCGCCGGAGCTGCGTCCGCTCGTCCCGCTGGATGGCGGCCGTTTCGCGACCTCCGACCTGAACGACCTGTATCGCCGCGTCATCAACCGTAATAACCGCCTGAAGCGCCTGATGGAACTGCGCGCACCGGAAATCATTACGCGTAACGAAAAGCGCATGCTGCAGGAAGCGGTCGACTCGCTGCTGGACAACGGCCGTCGCGGCAAAGCGATGACCGGCGCCAACAAGCGTCCGCTGAAGTCGCTGGCTGAGATGATCAAGGGTAAAGGCGGTCGTTTCCGTCAGAACTTGCTGGGTAAGCGCGTCGACTACTCGGGCCGTTCGGTCATCGTGGTCGGTCCACAGCTGAAACTGCACCAGTGCGGCCTGCCGAAGCTGATGGCCCTGGAACTGTTCAAGCCATTCATCTTCAACAAACTCGAACTGATGGGTCTGGCTACGACCATCAAGGCGGCGAAGAAACTGGTCGAAATCCAGGAACCGGTGGTCTGGGACATCCTCGAAGATGTCATCAAGGAACACCCGGTCATGCTGAACCGTGCACCAACCCTGCACCGTCTCGGTATCCAGGCGTTCGAGCCGGTCCTGATCGAAGGCAAGGCGATCCAGCTGCACCCGCTGGTCTGCGCGGCGTTCAACGCCGACTTCGACGGTGACCAGATGGCAGTCCACGTCCCGCTGTCGATCGAAGCACAGATGGAAGCCCGCACCCTGATGCTGGCTTCGAACAACATCCTGTTCCCATCGAACGGCGAACCGTCGATCGTGCCGTCCCAGGATATCGTGCTGGGTCTGTACTACGCGACCCGCGAGGCAATCAACGCCAAGGGCGAAGGCATGATGTTCCCGGACGTGTCGGAAGTCATCCGCGCGTACGACAACAAGGAAGTCGAACTGGCGACCCGCATCACCGTGCGTATCGTCGAGCATCCACGCGTTGCCGGTACCGATGAATTCGAACGTACCGTGACCCGTTACGAGACGACCGTCGGCCGCGCCATCCTGTCGGAAATCCTGCCGAAGGGCCTGCCGTTCAGCGTGCTGAACCGCGCCCTGAAGAAGAAGGAAATCTCGAAGCTGATCAACACGTCGTTCCGCAAGTGCGGCCTGCGTGCGACCGTCGTCTTCGCCGACAAGCTGATGCAGTCGGGCTTCCGCCTGGCAACCCGCGCCGGTATCTCGATCGCTGTCGACGACATGCTGATCCCGGACGTCAAGAAGGGCATGATCGCGACCGCCGAAGCGGAAGTGAAGCAGATCGAGCAGCAGTACGCTTCGGGTCTGGTCACCGCCGGCGAGCGTTACAACAAGGTCGTCGACATCTGGGGCAAGACCTCGGACGAAGTCGGCAAGGCGATGATGGACCAGCTGAAAGTCGAACCGGTCACCAAGCGCGACGGCACCGAAGGCACCCAGGAATCGTTCAACGCGATTTACATGATGGCCGACTCGGGCGCCCGTGGTTCGGCAGCCCAGATCCGCCAGCTGGCGGGTATGCGTGGTCTGATGGCGAAACCGGACGGTTCGATTATCGAAACGCCGATTACCGCGAACTTCCGCGAAGGCCTGAACGTGTTGCAGTACTTCATCTCGACCCACGGCGCTCGTAAAGGTCTGGCGGATACGGCACTGAAGACCGCGAACTCGGGTTACCTGACCCGCCGCCTGGTCGACGTGACCCAGGATCTGGTGGTCATCGAGGACGATTGCGGCACCACCAACGGCACGCACATGAAGGCGATGGTCGAAGGCGGTGAAGTCATCGAACCGCTGCGCGACCGTATCCTCGGCCGCGTTGCCGGTACCGACATCGTGAATCCGGAAACCCAGGCAACCCTGTACGAAGCCGGCACGCTGCTGGACGAAGACATGGTCGAAGAGATCGAACGCGTCGGCATCGACGAAGTGAAGGTCCGCACCCCGCTGAACTGCGACACGCGCTACGGCCTGTGCGCCAAGTGCTACGGCCGTGACCTCGGCCGCGGCCTGCTGGTGAACAGCGGCGAAGCAGTCGGCGTCGTTGCGGCACAGTCGATCGGTGAGCCGGGTACCCAGCTGACCATGCGTACCTTCCACATCGGTGGTGCGGCATCGCGTGCGGCAGTGGCCTCGTCGGTCGAAGCCAAGTCGAACGGCACGGTCCGCTTCACCGCGACCATGCGTTACGTCACCAACGGCAAGGGCGCCCAGATCGTCATTTCGCGTTCCGGCGAAGTGCTGATCACGGACGACCACGGCCGCGAGCGCGAGCGCCACAAGGTGCCGTACGGTGCGACCCTGATCGTCAAGGACGGCATGGCTGTGAAGGCCGGTACCGCCCTGGCAACCTGGGATCCGCTGACCCGTCCGATCATTACCGAGTACGCCGGTACGATCCGCTTCGAGAACGTGGAAGAGGGTGTCACCGTTGCTCGCCAGGTCGACGAAGTGACCGGTCTGTCGACCCTGGTCGCGATCGATCCGAAGCGCCGCGGTTCGGGCAAGGTGCTGCGTCCGCAGGTCAAGCTGCTGAACGACGAAAACCAGGAAGTCAAGATCGCCGGCACCGAACACGCCGTGACGATCGGTTTCCAGGTTGGCGCACTGATCATGGTGAAGGATGGCCAGGCCGTGTCGGTGGGTGAAGTGCTGGCACGTATCCCGACCGAATCGCAGAAGACCCGCGACATTACCGGTGGTCTGCCGCGCGTTGCCGAACTGTTCGAAGCACGTTCGCCGAAAGACGCGGGCATGCTGGCGGAAGTCACCGGTACGGTTGCCTTCGGTAAGGAAACCAAAGGTAAGCAGCGTCTGGAAATCACGGACATGGACGGCAACAAGCATGAGTTCCTGATTACCAAGGACAAGCAAGTGCTGGTGCACGACGGCCAGGTGGTGAACAAGGGCGAGATGATCGTGGACGGCCCGGCCGATCCGCAAGACATCCTGCGCCTGCTGGGTATCGAAGCACTGGCCCGCTACATCGTCGACGAAGTGCAGGACGTGTACCGTCTGCAGGGCGTGAAGATCAACGACAAGCACATCGAAGTGATTGTTCGTCAGATGCTGCGCCGCGTGCAGATCGTGGAAGCCGGCGACACCGACTACATCGTCGGCGAGCAGGTCGAGCGTTCGGAGCTGCTGGAAGAGAACGACCGTATGGATGCGGCAGGCAAACTGCCGGCGACCTACGAAAACGTGCTGCTGGGTATTACCAAGGCATCGCTGTCGACCGACTCCTTCATCTCGGCCGCATCGTTCCAGGAAACCACCCGCGTGCTGACCGAAGCGGCGATCATGGGCAAGCGCGACGGTCTGCGCGGCCTGAAAGAGAACGTCATCGTCGGCCGCCTGATTCCTGGCGGTACCGGTCTGGCATTCCACCGCGCCCGCAAGGAGAAGGAAGTGTGGGAAGCGGAAGAGCGTCAGGCGCTGCTGCAGCAGGAGAAGGCCAACATGGCTGCCGAACTGCAGGCGATGGAAGACCAGGCTCAGGCGCAGACTACGGAGCATCATGGCGATGCCGAATAATCGGTAAGCTAGGCTGAAAGCGAAACGGCACCCCTTGGGGTGCCGTTTTTTTTGCCCCTTGCGTATTCAGGACGCTGTTCGTTTATGCCAGACATAGCCGATGCCGAGTCCGCATAACACGGTTCCAAATGCCGCATACGCTTGCCAATAGTAAGTGGCGCCTTGTTCTACCAGGAGATAAGGGCCAACGTCTGCGGAGTGAATCTCCAAGAACAAACTCACGAACCAGAGGGCCGCCGGAGCAAAGCAAACAGCCCCGAGCCACGGTCTGATGCGGGTTCCGACAAGGCAGAAAAGCGTCGCTACCAATCCCACTGTCCAGAAGAGATCGGTGGTCGGTTCCTTGTCGCTTACCTCGGCAAACGCGCTGCCGGGGTACAAGAGAATGGCAAATGAAACGAAGGCTAATATTGCGCGGTAAGTCGCAGGTAACATTCGGGAAGCCTTCCAAGCTCCTGCTTGAGATGTTCGACAAATTTTTCCATGTGTGCCACCAGGTCGATAAAGCCGGCGCTGCCTGGGACTGTGCCGCCATGAATGAAAAAGCCTCCACGCCCATGCGTGACGATAGCCTGTACGGGTAGATTGTGAGTCTGACGTTTATTTAAGTATCCGTGCAGAGTGCGTCATCAGGATGCTGAGTAATCAAATGACGCTATAAGCTAAAAATGAAAACGGCACCCTGCCGGGCGCCGTCTTTAAACTGTACATCAACAGCTTCCTCCCGAAATGCTTTCTCCAGTCCTGAGGTTAAAGCCCAGAAAGCACCGGTACCCCCCACTCGGCGAATATGCGCACCAGACCCGCCCCTTCCTGCGCAGCCGTTCGCCCTTCTCATTGCTGCAACTTACTCCTTGTGTGTCCGGATAAAGCGAATCGAAAATCTCTTTCGCGGCTTTGCCCGTCACCTCGATAGCAAGCTTGCGGTCGTCCTTGGTCGGCGCCTGTTCATCACCGAGACTGCCAGAATAGATCGTGTATTCAGCAGTGAGAGGTTTCGCGGGTGCAGGGTAGACAGCCTTGTCCTGAGCACTGGCCGTAGCAAAGGCGACGGTGCTCGCACATGCCAGTAATAGACGTATGCTCATTTTGTTGCCGCCATCATGTTGACGTGGAAGTGGTCGTCGTGGCCTTCCCACGGCTTCACGCCAGGTATCCCGGTATCGTTAAACAGAATCGATGTAACCGATGGATGAGAACGGAAGATGGCGATCAGTCTGGCCGTCGCATCCCGATCATAGAGATCACGTTGAAAATCGTCACTCCGGCCTGGGCGCCATCCCGTCGTAAAGCACGGACATCGACCTGCAACCCATTCCTGTGACTTTGGTGCTTACTGTAGGCTTTGCCGTCGGCCAGGCTGATATTGCCGATCCCGACCTTGCGATGGTCGATGGCTTGCCACTCACGCTCGACAGAGAAGAGCAGGGACAGCATGGCCGGATGAGAATATTGTCCGGCGCCTTCCGGCAGTGTTCCGTACACGTAGTAGCCTACGCCTTCTGGCCTCTGGGGCAACATGAAAAAGCCGCGTACATCCTTGGGCTGGAATCCTGTCATGGCGGACTCGCTCATGCGCAGCGGTTGGTTGCAAGATCCCAGCCGCCTGACGTATTACCGCTAGCGCCGCCGCCGATCTTTTGCTGTGTGTACTTCCATTTCACTTTCGAGAATCGCAGACCGATGGCGTCGTGCAGGATCGTCCCATCGTGCACCGCCTGGTCCATGCTTGCGATAAGGACGTTTTCAAGTTCCACTTCGTAGTATTTGATCGGTTTGCCGTCGCTGTCGGCACGCATGAATTCAAGCTTCGCTTTGGGAATCGTCTTACCCATGGAGCAGGTCTGCATCAGGATTGGCGAGGAAAGATCAGCGAGTTTGGTAATCGCCAGACTGCGGTGCTCGCAGCGTTCCGCCGTGTGACCGCCGGCAGTCGATGCCGTGGCACTCCTGGGCTGGATGATACCCCAGCTTGCTGAAGTGAGTTCAATCCAGCCTTGATGGTTGGAGTCGGCGGATTCACCTTTAATGCCGTCGATCTGCAGATAGACATCGATTGCCATGGTAATTACTCCCTTGAGATACGCACAAATGTCGATTCTCTCGTTCAGGCTGGACCGATGATTTGGCAAAGCGCAAATTATCGTAAAAGGTTATTTCCTGTCTGCCACAACCCCACTCGGGGGATTGAGACCGAGACAGGGCATAATTGTCGAGTGTTCGTTCCTGACCATTGGCCCACCATGACACGCCAACGCATCATCCGCCCTGCATGCGCCGCAGACGCTGAGGCCATCTGCGCCATCTATAACCACTACGTCGCCACCACCACGATCAGCTTCGAGGAAGCGCCCGTGACCGGCGCCGAGATGGCGCAGCGCATTGCCGCAGTGGTGGACGCCGATCTGCCCTGGCTGGTGATGCTCGAAGCGGGAACGCTGGTCGGTTATGCCTACGCCACCAAATGGCGGGTCCGTGCGGCTTACCGTTATTCGGTCGAGAGTTCGATCTATATGGCGCAGCAAAGCGCCGGGCAGGGCGCGGGCCGTGTGTTGTACGAAGCGCTGCTGGCCGAACTTCGCGAGCGCGACCTGCACCTGGTCATCGGTGGCATCGCGCAGCCGAACGAGGCCAGCGTGCGCTTGCACGAGCGGGTGGGATTCCAGAAGGTGGCGCATTTCAGCGAGGTCGGGTTGAAGTTCGGCCGCTGGATTGACGTCGGCTACTGGCAGCTGAAACTGAACTAATTACCCAAGGCCCGGAATGAACAATACGCTTCCCTGTCTCATCATCATCGATATGCAAAAGGGCATGGCCGACCCGGCCGCGGGGAAGCGCAACAATCCCCACGCGGAAGACAATATCGCGCGGCTGCTCGCTGCCTGGCGCGCTGCTGGTGCGCACGTCGTGCATTTGCGCCACATCTCGCGCTCGCCCGATTCGCCATTCGCCCCTGGCCAATCCGGTGTGTTATTCCAGGAAGCCTTGCAGCCGCTGATGCATGAGCAGGTCGTCGAGAAGAACGTGCCGGATGCCTTTATCAACACGGCGCTCGAGCGCTGGTTGCGGGTGCGCGCGGTGAACGACATCGTGGTCGCTGGCGTGAGCACCAACAATTCGGTGGAGGCGAGTGCGCGCACGGCTGGCAACCTCGGTTTCAAGACCACTGTTGTTTCCGACGCCTGCTTTGCCTTCGCCATGCGCGATTACTCCGGGGTGCAGCGCAGTGCGGACGAGGTGCATGCGATGTCGCTGGCGAATCTCGACGGTGAATACGCGGCGATCCTGGATACGCAAGCCGTGCTCAAGCTCGTCGCTGCGGCCGTTTGAAACAAGCCGCACCATGTAATAGCCAGTCATACCGCACGTGCCAAAGACTCTCTTTTCCAACTATTTATCCACGAATATGCATGGCACGTGGGATTTATTTATTCTGCATATATTCGTCAATACAAAATGCGATATGGGTATAAATAGTTTTTGCCATATAAAAAATGCAGTGATAGGATTAATCGCCGTCATTTACATGGCGCAGGTAATTGGAAGTACTTCGTCAATTCTATTCGTATCAATGTTCTACCTTAATGGAGACGCACGATGAATAAACTGAAGAAAGCTGTCTTTGCTGCCGCAGTTGCAGGCGGTGTCATGATCTCGTCGATGGCACCAGCCTGGGCGCTGCCGTCGTATGAGACCTGCCTGGCCATGCAGGAAGAATGCTATGCAGGCGGCAGCTGCACCACCTTCTATCGCCTGTGCCACGTGTACGGCCTGGGCTGACATCGCCTGACATCATTCGGGCTTCCCGGCCGGATCGTCTGCTTCGCAGCATCCGCATCAAGCACTGAATATTGTTGGACCAGCCCCGGCTGGTCCATTTTTTTTGTCCCTCGTATTTGGCTGGTAGTGCCGGGCGCCGTCTAGCCGAACGGCCCTGTTGAAGCGGATGCTCTACACTCATGCGCGTTGTCTCGTTCAATATCGTTCACACGAAAGGGATCTGCCATGAAAGCTCAATGGATTGTCGCAGCGCTGCTGTGCTCCACCTATGCCGGCGCAGCCGTGCACGCCGCCGAGATGCGCGCGACGATGAATGCGGTGTCGGATGCCGGCGTCGGCAAATCGACCGGCACCGTCACCATCAGCGAAACCAAATACGGGCTGGTGTTCACGCCGAAGCTGGACGGCTTGCCGCCGGGCGTGCATGGCTTCCACGTTCACGAGAACAAGAGCTGCGACACGAACCAGAAGGATGGCAAGCCGGTGCCGGCCGGCGCGGCGGGCGGGCACCTGGATACGACGGGCAGCAAGAAGCACGGGCTGCCGTGGGGCGATGGGCACGTTGGCGACTTGCCGGCGCTGTATGTCGAGAGCTCGGGGGCGGCCATGAATCCGGTGCTGGCCCCGCGCCTGAAGCTGGCGGATGTGAAGGGCAAGGCGCTGATGGTGCATGCGGGTGGGGATAATCATGCGGATCATCCGGCGCCGCTGGGTGGTTGCGGGGCGCGGATTGTGTGCGGGATTATTGAGTGAAATAAAATTTCATTTACCGCATGAGGTGAAAGAATATTTCACCGCAGATAGGCATTGCGAAGCGTGCCATTTGCATGCGCCGTACCGCGTGGGCACGAGTGCCCACCCTACAAAAGCAAAAGCCCAATCATTATCGATCGGGCTTTTGCTTTACGACGCGGCGGTTACTTTGCTGCGGCGCGGATCTTGCCGAAGGCGTCGCCGGCTTTCCAGGCCGGCATCTTCGGGCTGTCGGCGATCATGCGGCCCAGGTTCAGCGTGAACTGCGCCTGCTGCACCATGCCCGACAGATCCCAGCTCGGGTCGTATTCGTCGGTCACCTGGTGGTAGCGCGCGCGGTAGGCCTTGGACTTTTCGTTGTTCGCTTCCACATTCGACACCCAGGCGTGGCCGCCGCCGACCGAGAAGGCGGGGATGCCGGCTTTCGCGAAGCTGAAGTGGTCGCTGCGGAAGTAGCCGCCGGCGAGGTCCGGCTTGGCCGGGGCGACCGTCAAGCCCATGGCCTTGGCGGTGGCGGCGGCCATGGCGCCCAGTTCGGTGCGCTCGCTGCCCTGCACGCCGATGTCTTTCGCAGCGCCGACGAAGTTCAGGCTGTCGAGGTTCAGGTTGGCGGCGGTTTTAGCGGCCGGCCACAGCGGCTTGGCGGCGTAGGCGGCGCTGCCCAGCAGGCCTTGTTCTTCGGCTGCCACCCACAGGAACATCTGCGAACGCTTGGCCGGGTTGCGCACGGCTTCCTGCGCCATGGCCAGCAGGCCGGCGGTGCCGGAAGCGTTGTCGACGGCGCCGTTGAAGATTGTGTCGCCCTCGGTGCCTTGCTTGCCCATGTGGTCCCAATGGGCGCTGTAGATGACGACTTCGTCCTTCAGCTTCGGATCGGTGCCGGGCACGATGCCGGCCACGTTGTACTCGTTCAGCGTGCGCACGGCGGCGCGGGCTTCGCCTTTCACGCGCGCGTTCAGCGTGACCGGCTTGAAGGACTTGTCTTCGGCGGCGGCGCGCAGCTTGTCGAGGTCCTGGCCGGCGGCGGCAAACAGTTTGCGCGCGGCGGCGTCGGTCATCCAGCCTTGCATGCCGGTGCCGAGGTCGGCGTCGGCCAACTGGAAGCGCTCGGCGGCGGCCCAGCTGTTCTGCACCACGCTCCAGCCGTAGGAAGCCGAGGCGTCGGTGTGGATCAGGATCACGCCGGCCGCGCCCTGGCGCGCCGCTTCGGCCAGTTTATAGGTCCAGCGGCCGTAGTAGGTGAGGCCGGCGCCGTTGAAGCGGTTCGGCTCGGCGGCGGTTGGAGCCGGGTCGTTGACCATCATGACCAGCACCTTGCCCTTGGCGTCCAGGCCCTTGAAGTCGTCCCAGCCTTCTTCCGGCGCGGTGATGCCGTAACCGACGAAGACCAGTTCCGCGTCCATGTTGTGGTCGGGCTTGGCATCGCCCGGCGCCCACACCCAGTCCGCACCAAAGGTCAGCGGCAGCGCCTTACCGCCTGCGACCACGCCGACATTGCTCTTTTCCGGCAGCGGACGCACGCCCGCGATCTTCACTTCCTGGCGGTAGCTGTTGCCGTTGGCCGGTTTCAGGCCCACGGCCAGCGCCTGGGTCTCGAGGTAGGTGACGGTCAGCTCGCCGCCGCGCTGGCCGGTGCCGC
>DAMABW010000148.1:0-10185 GCA_031999925.1 Massilia sp.
TGCGATGGGCGTGGCGGTGTTCGCCGGCATGCTCGGCGTGACCTTCTTCGGCCTGTTCCTGACGCCGGTGTTCTACGTCCTGCTGCGCACGCTGGCCAAACGTTTCGAAAAGCCTGCCGTGGTGCGTGCACCGGCAGTGCATGTGGAAGAAGGAGTTGAACAATGAAGGCGATGATTGCACGCGGTATTGCACCGCTGATGGCGGCCCTGCTGCTGAGCGCCTGTGCGGCGCCAGCCTTCCAGCAGCCGCAGGTGTCGCTGCCGGTGGCGTTCAAGGAGGCCCCTGGCTCTGTACAAACCGCCGCCGACGGCAGCCGCTGGCAAGTGGCGCAACCGGCCGAACAGCAGGCGCGCGGCGAGTGGTGGCTGGCCTTCCAGGACCCCACGCTCACCGCCCTGATGGACGAAGCGGCGCGCAACAACGCCAGCCTGGCCGTGGCGGCGGCGCGTGTGAAACAGGCGCGCGCGATCGCCGGCATCGCCGAAGCAGACCGCATCCCGCAGGTCGGCGTCGGCTTCGGCGCCCAGCGCGGCCGGCCATCCGCGCTGGAAGCGAACCTGCCGCAGGGCAGTGCGGTGGCGCCGCGCACCACCTACAACGCCAGCCTGTCGGCCAGCTACGAGGTCGATTTGTTCGGCCGCGTATCGTCGAATGTCGAGGCGGCGCGCCAGGATGCCGGCGCGGTCGAAGCGAGCTACCGCTCGGTGCTGCTGTCGCTGCAGGCCGACGTGGCGCAGGGCTACTTCCGTCTGCGCGCACTCGATGCCGAGCTGGAAACGCTGGCCCAGACCGTGCGCCTGCGGGAGGAAAGCGTGGGCGTCAACCAGCGCCGCTTCGACCTGGGCGACATCGGCGAATTCGATTTGACGCGGGCGAAGACCGAACTGGCCACCACGCGCCTGGAAGCGGTTGGGCTGCAACGCCAGCGCGCCACGACCGAGCATGCGCTTGCCGTGCTGCTGGGCCGTCCGGCGGCCGACTTCACGGCGGGTGCTGCGCCGCTGCCACCGACCGCGCAGATGCCGGTGATTCCGGCCGGGCTGCCATCGACGCTCCTGGAACGCCGTCCCGACATCGCGCAAGCCCAGCGCGGCATGGAAGCGGCGAACGCGCGCATCGGCGTGGCCCGTGCGGCCATGTTCCCGGCGCTGAACATCGATGCGGCCGGCGGGGGCGTCGGCGGCACGGTGGCCGAGGTGTTCAAGTGGAGCAGTCGTTCCTGGGTGCTGGGCGCGATGCTGTCGCTGCCGCTCATCGACGGCGGCCGCAACAAGGCCAACGTCACGCGCAGCGAAGCGGCGCTGGAAGAGGCGGTCGCCGGCTACCGCCAGAGCGTGCTGAATGCGTTTGCCGAAGTCGAGGACAACCTGGCCGGCCTGCGCGTGCTCGATGCGCAGGGCGTGCAGGTGGAAGAGGCGCTGGTGTCGGCACGCCGCTCGGCCGAGCTGGCGCGCAAGCTCTACGACGCCGGGCGTTCCAGCTACCTGGACCTGCTGGATGCCCAGCGCAACCTGGCGGCGGTGGAACGCAGCGCGGTGCAGTTGCGTGGTGATCGGGCCCTGACCACGGTGGCCTTGATTCGTGCGCTGGGCGGCGGCTGGGATGCGCCGGCGGCGGCGAATGCGCTGGCGCGTAACTGACTACATCACTGATCGATATTGATTTGCCCCTTGCGGCGGCCCGCGGTTGCGGTCTGCCGCTTTTTTTCGTGTGCACGCAGCGGCGCGGGCAGGGCGCTACAATCCTCCCATGCCGAATACCGCTTCCCAAGACAGTCCGCTCCTGATGGGCCTCGCACCCGTCATCGCGCCCGACACGCGCATCCTGATACTGGGCAGCTTCCCCGGCGCCGCTTCGCTCGCGGCCCAGCAGTACTATGCTCATCCCCGCAACCAGTTCTGGAAACTGGTCGGCGCGCTGGTCGGCGAAGACCTGTATGGGCTGCCCTACAACGAACGCCTGCCGCGCCTGCTGGCACACCGCTTCGGGCTGTGGGACGTGCTGGCCGCCTGCGAACGCGAAGGTAGCCTCGATTCGGCCATCCGCAAGCCCGCTGCCAACGATTTCGAACGCCTGCACAAGCTCTGTCCGCAGCTGGAAACAGTCGGCTTCAACGGCCAGGCATCGGGCAAGTTCGCACCGCAGTTCAAGCAGGCCGGCTATCGCACCGTGGTGCTGCCATCGAGCTCGCCGGCGCACATGGCGATGACGTTCGAGCAGAAACTGGAGAGATGGCGAGGGTTGGTGGACGCCTGCGAACCAGCAGCGGCACCAGCCCCGCAATCGTCCTTATTCTGATCACGCCAGGTGAATCGGGATCCCACGCGCCCGATACGGCGCCAGCACCGCATCCGGCACGCTTTTCATCGTCACCAGCCCCGATAACTCATCCAGCGGAATCACCTGATACGGCGAGGCCGTCGCCAGCTTCTCGGGCGACGCCAGCACGATCGTTTCCGCCGCCGCCGCGCTCAGCGCCCGTTTCACGCCCGCCTCCTCGAAGTCCCCGGTAGTCAGCCCGGCTTCCGGATGCACGCTGCACACGCCCATGAAGTAGACGTCCGCCCGTACCTGCCGGATCGCTTCCACCGTGGCCGACCCCACGCCAACCACCGAATGCTTGAACAAGCGCCCGCCCAGCATGATCACCTCGATCGAGGGATGCGCCACCAGGTCGACCGCGACCGAGGGGCTGTGTGTGATGACAGTCGCCTTCAGGTCAGGCGGCAGGTGCCGCACCAACTGCGCCGACGTCGTGCCGCCATCGAGGAACACGACCTGCCCGGGCTGGATCATCAGCGCCGCGGCGCGGCCGATGGCGCTCTTGTCATCCATGGCGATGTGCTGGCGCGCCGCGAAGTCGCCCATTGCCGGAGAAGCCGGCAGGGCGCCGCCATGCACGCGCTGTAGCAAGCCTTCGCCCGCCAGTTCGCGCAGGTCGCGCCGTACCGTGTCTTCGGAGATGTCGAGCTGGGCAGCGACGTCCTTGGCGACGATCTTGCCTTCGCGCTTGAGCAGTTCGAGTAACAGCAGTTTGCGTTGAGAGGTGAGCATGTTTGCACGATTTATCTTGATATTGCACGATTTTGCACGTTAGTATAAAAAAGCGCAAACAAAAAGGAGAGCATCGTGCACGATCATGTTCGCACTCGTAGTGAGCAGCTATTGGCCGACGACTGGCATGTGCTCAAGAAAACCACCTTCGATTACCGCCGCCGCGACGGTAACTGGCAGACGCTGACGCGCGAAACCTATGACCGCGGCAATGGCGCCGTCGCTCTGCTGTTCAACCGCCTACGCCGCACGGTGCTGCTGACGCGCCAGTTCCGCTTTCCTGCTTACGTCAACAACCACGATGGTTTCCTGATCGAGGCGGCTGCCGGCCTGCTCGACAAGGCCAGCCCGGAGCAGCGCATCCGCGCCGAGCTGGAAGAGGAAACCGGGCGCCGCGTCGCCCACCTGGACAAGGTGTTCGACGTGTTCATGAGCCCCGGTTCGGTGACGGAGCGGCTGCACTTCTTTGTCGGCGAATACGACGCCGCATCGCAGGTAGGAGACGGTGGCGGCATCGCGGCGGAAGGCGAAGACATCGAGGTGCTGGAACTCGATGCCGACGAAGCGCTGAACATGGTCAAGCGTGGCGAGATCATGGACGGCAAGACCATCATGCTGCTGCAGTACCTGCACCTGCACGTACTGAAGCCGCGCAGCATGATGATCCTGGTCGCCGGCCCCTACCGCTCGGGCACGAACGATGACCCGGCGCGCATCGCCGCGAACGTGGCAGCGATGGAAGCCTGCGCGCTGCCGCTGTACGAGCGCGGTCACGTGCCGGTGCTGGGCGAATGGCTGGCGCTGCCGGTCGTGCATGCCGCCGGTTCGCAAGCGCCGGGCGATGCCGTCTACGACGGCATCTTCCACCCGCATTGCGAACGCCTGCTGGCGCATTGCGACGCGGTACTGCGCATCGGAGGCGCCTCCAGCGGGGCGGACCGGATGGTCGAGGCAGCCGAGCGGAGCGGGCTGCTGGTTTACCGCGACCTGGCCGAGATTCCTTCAGTAGCCGGCTGTATCTAGGCCTTTCAGGCTTCGACCTGGCTGCGCGCCAGCTCGCACAAGGTCGCGAGCGGCAGCAGCACCAGCGCCACGGCGGCCGTGAAGGCATTGCGTGTGCCGACCGCGATCACGAGGGCAGGCAGCCCGAGCACGGTCTGGCCGCCATGCGTGAGCGACAGCCGGGGACGCGTCGCCGTCCGCTGCGGCTGAACCCGGGCGCCGGCCAGGCAGCGTGCGGTCCGTTCGGACAGCAGGACGAATGGCCCTTCCAGCACGAGTTGGCCGCGCCGCGCCAACAGCTGCCGGCTGACGTTGGCGATGGCGCCGACGCAGGCGCGCCATGGGCGCCGGGCCTGCGGCATGGCAAGCGGCAATGGCGCATGTGCGCGCAACTCGGCGCGCGGCGGACAATCCGCCGGCAACCGGAAGTTCCATGCCAGCCCGACGCGCTTCAGCACCACCAGCACCCACCAGCCCGGATCCCACTCGCCCGGATACAGCCCCAGCCTCGCCGAACCCGGATAGGCATGGTGGTTGTTATGCCAGGACTCACCCATGGTCAGCAGCGACGCCAGCGCCACGTTATGCCCCTGCACGGCCGCACCCTCGACGGTATGCGCCATGGCGCCGTGGTTGTGCGCAAAATAACCGATCAGCCAGTGCCCGGTGACGCCGGCCGCGATGCGCGCGCAGACGCCCCAGATCACGAACGTCCAGCCGCCGAGCGCATACAACAGCAGGGCAGGCGGCAGCTGCTGCAGCATCCAGCTGCGTTCCAGGAAACGATAGAAACGGTCCTGGGCGATATGCGCCGGGATGGCCAATTGCGGCGGATGGTCGAGACGCAGTTCGCAGTGCAGCTGCCACCAGCCGTCCCGCCAGAACGCACGGCCGTGGCGCAGGTAGTCGTGGCAATCCGGCTGGCGCTGGGCATGGTCGCGCAGGTCGTGCTGGGCCAGCAGGCCGAGCGGACCGGACAACCCGACCTGCACGCCCAGGTACACCAGCAGGTATTCCAGCCACTTCGGGCAGGCGAAGCTGTCGTGGATGAGTTTGCGGTGGCTGCCGAGCGAATGCCCGAACAGCAGCACGGTACCTGTCGTCGCCAGGAATAGCGCGAGCGCAGCCCAGCTAAAGGTCAGCTAGCCGCCAACCAGTGCGATGCCGACCATGGCGCTCCACCAGAGCGATTTCACGGGAGACCAGACCATGCTGCCATTGACCACGTTGCCGTTGTGCGGGTGATGCATGCGAATCTCCTTGTCGATCACACGGGTTTGCGTTTCCTTGCCAGCGCCTTCGACTCGCGCTTGAGCGGCGCGGCTGTCGGGCAGAGTTCGAACATGAAACCGGACAGGCGCGTCACCAGGTTGTCGCCGCTCAGCGTGTAGTAGACGAATTGGCCACGCCGTTCGCCCGACACCAGCCCGGCATTCTCGAGCACCGACAGATGGCGCGAGGTGGCGGGCGCGCTGATCGCCAGTTTCTCGGCCAGCTCGGAGGTGGTCAGTTCGACATGCGAGAGCAGGGCCATGATCTTGCGGCGCGGCAGCGAAGCCAGGGCTTCGAAGGTCTTGTCCAGGTGTGAGTTCATTATTTAATTAACTAACTTGTTAATCGTAATGTGCCTGCATGGGCTTGCGGCGTCAAGCGAAACGAGGGGCCGGCAAGCAGCGTTTCGCTATCCGTGCTACACTGCATGCAGTCGATGAAGTTCATGTGAACTCTCGGCCGCCTCGACAGGTTCACGGGTTCGGATCCCGGCGAACCATAGAACGAAGCCCGCAGCAAGCGGGCTTTTTTTCCTTCCAGCGCAACCGGCGATTCGGCGGCGCAGCGTCCTGACCCGCCGCGACGGCGGTTTATTCACTTCAGTTCCGGTCCAGTCCCTGCGGGCACTGTCGATCGCAGCATCGTTCATGGCGGCGTGGTATGCCGGCTCGCAGCTCTATCAAGGAAAACCATCATGGCAAAAGAAGAACTCATCGAAATGCAAGGTCTCGTGACCGACGTGCTGCCCGAAATGCGCTTCCGCGTCGACCTCGAGAACGGTCACCAGCTGATCGCCTACACCTCGGGCCGGATGAAGAAGAACCACATCCGCATCCTGGCGGGCGACAAGGTGACGCTGGAGATGTCGCCGTACGACCTGAACAAGGCGCGCATCGTGTTCCGTCACATCGAGCAGCGCGGCACGCCTGCTCCGCGTCCGGGCGGCTTCCAGCGCCGCCGTTGATGTCATCGCGCTGCCGGCAGCGGCAGCGCACTGGGCGCACGCTCAGTTTTTCGCGGTGATGGCCGGTGCGACCTTGCCGGTCGCCGCGACCAGCGCAGCATCCGGATGCTTGCGCAACTCATCGAGATAACCCCAGTACACCAGCTTGCCGCCCTCGAACACGATCAGGTAGCGGTCGAGCTGGACGCCGTTGTTGATGAGGTATTGGTGGAACTCGAAGCTGCGTGCGTCGGCGCTGGCCGTATGCACGGCCGACGGCGCCAGCTTCAGGCGCGTCGTCACCTCGGCGGGGGACATGCCCTTGTCGAGCGTCTCCAGTTGCGAGCGGTGGATTTGCGGGACGGCGCATGCGCACAGCATTGCGCCCATCAACAGGCCGAGAACCAGTGTACGCATCGCTTATTTCTTCTTGTTGAATTGTTCGTGGGCCTTCTTCAGGTCGGGCATCAGCGACGAGATTTTCTCGTCCGGATTCTTGCTCAGCTCCTCGACGGTGCCCAGCCGACCAGCGCCAGCGTCGGCTGCTCCTGCACCACGACATATTGTTCGAAGACGGGAACGTCGATCAGGATGGGAATGCAGGTCGGCGTGCAGACGACCGAGGTCGTCTGGGACGTGCCGGTGCGCAGCTGGTAATAGCGTGCGTGGTATTGCCGCTCCCGCGACGTGAAATCGTACTCCGCCGACGCTGTGGCCTTGCCGACGATCGCATTCACTTCCGTCGGCGACATGCCCGGGCCGATCTGGCCGATCTGGTCGCGGTACAAGGGGACATGGCTGGCGCATCCGCTCAGGATGACAAGGGCAGCCGCAAACGGTAGAAGGCGGATGTGCATGATGGTTGGGTAGTCAAAAAATCCATCATACAAGCTTATCCCGCCCCGAAATCTCATCAATTATCACCAGCAGCCGGGCGGGTCTGCTCATCGCTGCAGCTTCAGGTGGCTGAGCTTGGCCGCGTAGCGATCGCGCGCTTCGGTGCGCGTGCTGTTGTCGCGTGCCAGCGCCAGTTCCCTGACCGCGGTCTCGGTTTCTCCCAGGCCCAGGCTGGTCACGCCGAGCCAGAAATGGAACTCGTCGTTGTACGGCGCGCGCGCCACCTCGCGCGCGAACAGCGCCCGGGCGCGCCGCATGTCGCCCGACCGGTAGGCCGTCATCCCCTGGTTGAACCAGTGGTAGGGCGGCGCCGGGTGCAGGCGCTCGATGCGGCGCAGCAGCGCCTGCGCTTCCTCGTGCCTGCCGTTGCCGTCGAGGGCCTGCGCCAGGTTCTGCATCACCACCAGGTTGTCCGGGGCCTGCGCCAGCGCCGCGCGGTAGACGCGTTCGGCCATCAGCGGCCGGCTACTGCGCGCATAGACCACGGCCAGGGTGTTGTAGGCCGCCAGCGAAGAGGGCCGCTTCAGGATCGCGGCGCGCGCCCACCAGTAGGCATCGGCCACGCGGCCCGCCACCAGTTCCTCGACCGCGCGGTTGTTCATGTACAGGGCCACGATGTCGTCTTCGCTCAATTCGGTGCTGGGCAGGCGCGCCGCGTCTTGCGGGGCCAGGAAATCGATCACCAGCGGCTCCATCCCCGTGCTGACCGTGTAGATCCCGGCCGCGCGCGGCGCCAGCGCGATGTTCACGTGCGAGCTGACCAGGTAGAGCGAGCCGTTGCGGTTCCAGGTTTCCTCGGCCTGGACGCTGGCGAAGCGCACCTCCATGCCGAGGGCGCGCGCAAAGGCGGCCGTCATGATCACCAGCGACAGGCAGTTGCCCGAGCGCGCGGCATAGGTCTGGGCCGCGGTGCGGGTGACGGTGGCGTCGTAGTCGAGCTGCAGGTCGCTCTTGCTGTACAAGGCTGCGACCAGGCCGCGCGCGGCGCCTTTTTCGCGCAGCCTGGCCTTGAAGGCTGCGCTGTCGAGGTGGGCGCGCATCGGCACGCTGAGCGCGAACAGGTCGGCGGCGCCGATTGCTTGTGCGGGGGCGGGGAAGGCGCTGTCGTCGAACAGCGCTGACAGCGCGGCCGTGGGCCGGGCGGGTGCACTGGCGCAGCCGGCCAGCAAGGTACTCAGTACGACATACGACAGCAGGAACCAGCGTTTCATCGCGCCTCCGGTGCCAAGGATCCGTTGCCAGTATCCGCCTGACCCGAGGCGCTGTCAAAAGCGCTTAGTGGTCGTCGTGCAGCGCTTCTTCGAGTTCGTCGAGCAGTTCCGCGGTTTCGTCTTCGTCCAGCGAGAGATAGGCGCAGGCGCGTTCGCCGCCCTTGTCCCATTCGACCGAGCCGGCATGGCCCTGGTAGCGGCGGATCGCGCGTTCGGCCAGCAGCGACAGGGCCACCAGCGAGCGGATCGTGTCGTCCGTGCTTTCGTCTTCCAGCACCGGATAATCGTGGTGGTGCAGGATGGCCCAGGCCACCTCCGACGACAGTCCCCAGTTGCGCGCCAGGAGCGAGCCGACCTGGGCGTGGCTGGTGCTGTGGCGTTCCTGCTCGATGTCGGTGAACGCGCGCACCGGTTCAAGGCCGGCGTCCTGCAGCGTGATGTCGTAATCGGCGAAGCGCTCGATCAAGAGCGGCACGCCGGTGTCGCAGAACAGGCCGAAGGTGTGGGCGATATCGGGCGCGCCGATGCGCAGGCGGCGCGACAGGAACATCATCGCGTACGAGCGCCTGGTCGAGACGTCCCAGAAGCTGGCCAGGGCCGGGTTGTTGGTCGGGATCGCCTGGCGCGCCAGCAGTCCGGTCATCAGCGACGCGACCTGGTTGATGCCGAGGAAGAGGATGGCCTGCTCGATCGACTTGGCGCGACGGCCGCCGAACAGCGAGGAATTGGCCAGTTTCAGCAGGGCGCCGGCCATGCCGACGTCGCGCGCCACGATGCGGCCGATGGCTTCCGGCGACGGATCGCTGGAGGCGAGTTCGGCCTGCAGGTCGGCCAGCAGGCTGGGGCGGGGCGGAATGCGGATCGACTTGATCAATGCATCGACGCGGTCGGCCGATGCGGAGTCCGCGGGGACAGGCGCCGCAGCGGCCGCAGCGCGCACCGGCATTGCTTTAGCTGCAACTGTGCTCATGAAAAGATGATGCCTTTAGGAAATTCCGCAAGACTTGCCACTATAACCGAGGTGGAGTTCCATTGCAGCAACAGTCTGCTGAATGTGGCAAAACAAACAGAGCGGTGTTGCAAGCATGCCTAGAATCGCCATATGGACTCTCTGAAACCCGCACTCCGCCCTGTCCACCAGTTGGCCGGGATCGATTTCATGGCGCCGGCCGAACTGGTGGCGCGCCAGCTGATCGGCGTGACCGTGCTGGTCGATGGCGTCGGCGGGCGCATCGTCGAAACCGAAGCCTACGACCGCGAAGATCCGGCGTCGCACGCCTATTCCGGCCCCACGCCGCGCAACTTCGCCATGTTCGGCCCGCCGGCGCACGCGTATGTCTACCGTTCCTACGGCATCCACTGGTGCCTGAATTTCGTCTGCATGGAAGAAGGGCATGGCTCCGGGGTGCTGATCCGCGCCATCGAACCCTTGGCCGGACTGGACATCATGCGCGCGCGGCGCGATGCCGAGGACGTGCAGATGCTGTGCTCGGGGCCCGGCAAGCTGTGCCAGGCCCTGAACGTGACGCGCGACTTCAACGGCGCTTCGCTGGCGGCGCCGCCTTTCGAGCTGCAGGCCGCGCCGCCGGGGCTGGAGGTGATCGCCGGCCCGCGCATCGGCATCTCGAAGGCGATGGACGTGCCCTGGCGCTTCGGGCTGGCGGGGTCGCGCTTCGTCAGCCGTCCGTTCCGCTGAGCCGCGAAGTCTTGTCGCGCGGCTGACGGGTTTCGAGCAGGGCGCGTGGTGCCCCTGTGCGCATCGGGCTGCCGGGCGCACGCCTGTCTTGCGGGTCGTGGAAATCGGC
>DAMABW010000149.1:0-10050 GCA_031999925.1 Massilia sp.
CGACGGCATGGTCGGCACCTACAACGGCCCGACCGCCGATGCCCCTGGCCACACCCTGGGCGGCTACTCCGAGCAGATCGTCGTGCACGAGCGCTTCGTGCTGAGCGTGAGCCATCCGGAAGAGCAACTCGCCGCCGTCGCGCCGCTGCTGTGCGCCGGCATCACCACCTGGTCGCCGCTGCGCCACTGGAACGCCGGACCCGGCAAGCGTGTCGGCATCGTCGGCATCGGCGGCCTGGGTCACATGGGCATCAAGCTGGCGCGTGCCATGGGCGCCCACGTGGTGGCGTTTACGACCTCGGAAGCCAAGCGCGCCGATGCGATGGCACTCGGCGCCCACGAAGTCGTGGTCTCGCGCGACCCCGAGGCGATGGCGGCCCAGGCCAAGACCCTCGACCTGATCGTCAACACCGTCGCCGCGCCGCACGACCTGGACGCCTTCCTGAACCTGCTCAAGCGCGACGGCACCATGGTGCTGGTCGGCGCGCCGTCGTCGCCGCACCCGTCGCCGCAAGTGTTCAACCTGATCATGAAGCGCCGCTCGATTGCCGGCTCGATGATTGGCGGTATCCCGGAAACCCAGGAGATGCTGGACTTCTGCGCCGAACACGGCATCGTCGCCGATATCGAGATGATCCGCGCCGACGAGATCAACGCCGCCTACGAGCGCATGCTCAAGGGCGACGTCAAGTACCGCTTCGTGATCGACAGCGCCACCCTGGCCGCCTGACCACCCCATCGACAAGGAAGAAGCAGTAGCAGCATGAATCCGCCAGTCTCCACAACCGCCGCTCCTGCTACCCCTGCGGCACCAGCCAATGCCGCCTGGGGCGCGGTCTTCGCCATGGCCCTGGGCGCATTCGCCCTGGTCGCCTCCGAGTTCATGCCGGTCAGCCTGCTCACGCCGGTGGCCGCTGAACTCGGCATCAGCGAAGGGCAGGCCGGGCAGGCGATCTCGGTGTCCGGGGCCTTTGCCCTGCTCACCAGCCTGTTCATGGCGCCGCTCGCCGGGCGCCTGGACCGCAAGGTCCTGCTGCTCGGCTTGACGGCGATGATGATCGTCTCCAGCACGGTGGCGGCCTTCGCCCCCAACTACTCGGTCTTCATGGTCGGACGGGCCTTCATCGGGGTGGCGATCGGCGGGTTCTGGTCGATGTCGGCGGCCACCGCGATGCGCCTGGTGCCGAAGGAGCAGGTGCCGCGCGCGCTGGCCATCCTGAACGGCGGCAACGCGCTCGCCACCGTGATCGCGGCGCCGCTGGGCAGCTTCCTCGGCGGTGTGATCGGCTGGCGCGGCGCCTTCTTCTGCCTGGTGCCGGTGGCGGCATTCGCGCTGCTCTGGAAGTTCCTCAGCCTGCCGCCGCTGCCGAGCCAGGGCGGCGCCAGCCTGGGCGCGACCTTCAAGCTGCTGAAGCGTCCGGCCATCGTGCTTGGTATGGCGGGCACCGGCCTGTTCTTCATGGGGCAGTTCGCGCTCTACACCTATCTGCGGCCTTTCCTGGAAACGGTCACGCATGCGGGTGTGACGACGCTGTCGCTGCTCCTGCTGCTGGTTGGCGTGGCCGGTTTCGTGGGCACCACGCTGATCGGCGGCTTCCTGAAGAACCACATGTACCGCACCCTGGTGGCGATTCCGCTGCTGATGGCGGTCATCGCCGGCGGCTTGCTGGCCTGGGGCGGTTCGGTGGCGGCAACCGCCGTCCTGCTTTGCCTGTGGGGCCTGGTGGCCACCGCCGCGCCGGTCGGCTGGTGGACCTGGCTGGCGCACAGCCTGCCGCAGGATGCGGAAAGCGGCGGCGGCCTGATGGTGGCGACCGTGCAACTGGCGATTGCCGGCGGCGCGACGCTGGGCGGGCTGCTGTTCGATGCGCGCGGCCATGCGGCCACGTTCAGCCTGAGTGCGGGCATTTTGCTGCTGGCGGCGCTCGTCGCGGCGCTGGCCTCGCGCGCGGCAAAAGCAGCAGCCTGACTGGCACGGCGTTCGCTCCAAACGTGGCCGGCCGGTGCGCACGCACCGCGCCGGCCTTATTTTTTGCGCTTCGGCGCGATGGCGGATGCCGGGGCCGGGGTGGCGTTGCTCAGCTGCGCGATCTGCGCCTCGGCCTCCACTACGTCGGGATGCTGCGCGCCGAGCAGCGGCAGCAAGGCCTGCTTCACCTGCTGCTGCAGCGCCAGGGCGCGGGCCGTGTCGCCGCGGGCGCGGTAGACCAGCGCCATGTCGCCGCGCACGCGCTCGATGTCGTAGACGTTGGCGCCGCCGGCGGCCGGATAATGGTCGAGCGCCTTTTCGTACAGCGGCAGCGCCAGGTCGAGGCGGCCAAGCGCATGCTGCACCTCGCCGACGTAGCTCTCCATGTCCGCCAGCCCGAGCTGCCAGATGGTCCCATCGCGCCGCGCCGTCGCGTAGCGGGTCTTGGCCGCGGCCATCGCGTCGTGGTTGCCTTCTTTCTTTGCCGCTTCCCATGCGGCTTCGGCTGCCTGCAAGGCCGCCGCGCTGGCTGCGCGTCCGGCTTCGAGGCGCGGCAGCTGGGCTTCGCCCGTGGCCAGCGCCGCCTGCAGGCGTCCGCTGCGCACCTGGACGGCCATGTCCGCTTCCACACGCATCAGTTCCGCACGCAGGCCGTCGGGCTTGGCCTGCGGGCGCTCCGCCAGCGCTGCCAGCGCTTCGGCTTCCCTGTAGCGGCCCTCGGCATAATAGATACTGGCGCGCTCGAAATCGAGGCGGCGCAGCCTGGCCGCGTCCGCGCCGCTTGCTTTGGCCTTGTCGATCAAGCGGTTCACCAGCGCTTCGGCGCGCTCGTGGTCTTCGCTGCGGTAGTAATAGTCCGTGGCAGCCAGGTAGGCGTTGTAGTTGATGCCGTCGAATGGCGCCGGGTCCGCATCCAGCGCGGCGAACAGCCGCGGCGCCAGCGCGTTGGCGGTCGGGTCGTCGCCCATTGCGGTCGCCAGCAGCATCAGCTCGCGCACCACCGACATCGCCACGGGATCGTTGGCGCCGCCGGCCTTGTCGGCCACGGCCAGCGCCGACTCCAGCAGGTTCAATGCGAGCGGGCAGTGGGCGGCACTGCGGGCAGTCCGCCCGCGCCGCAAAATGTCCTGGGCGAGGGCCGCGCTCGCGGGGGCCGCGTTCCAGGTCGCTCCAGCACGCTCGGCCAGGTCGAGCGCCGCCTTGCGGTTGGCATCGCGCTGCGGCTGCGGGCCGCTTTGGCGCGCGGTGGCAAAGGCAAGGTCGGCTTGCGCGGCGGCGAGGGCCAGGTCGTGCGGCCCGGGCGCGGCCCTGGCGCTGTCCAGCGCCTGCCTGGCACGCGCCAAGCTTTCCGGGTCGACCTGGTAGACCGGCGTGTCGCAGCCGATGGCGCCCATGCCGGCAGCGGGGAGTTGGGCAAAGGCGCTGCCGGATGCGGCCAGCAGGCACAGGATCAGGGCGCGCATCAATCGAGTGTCCATACGTATTGCACCTGCATGGAAGCCTGCACCGGCCGGCCGTCGATGCTGGCGGGGCGGAAGCGGCAGCGCGTCAACGCGGCATAGGCGGCGTTGTCGAGATGGGGAAAGCCCGAACTGCGCGCCACCGCGGCGCCCAGCAGGTGGCCGCTTGCCGCCACCGTGAAACTGAGCGTGACCACGCCTGTTTCTTCGTTACGGATCGATGCGCGCGGATACCCCGGCTTCGGGCACAGGTCCCAGGACAGGATTTCGGCCGGCTGGGTGATGCGGGCAAACTTCGGCGCATACGGTGCCGGCGCATCGGGAGCTGGCGCGTTGGGAGCGGCCCATGCCAGGGCGGGCAACAGCAAGAAGAGTAGGCGGAGAGGGCGCATCGCTGGGTTCGTTGGTTATACGGCAAGTATAGCCAACAAGTTTCCGCCAGGCGATAAAATTCCGCGCCTCCCTCCTGCTTACTCGGCTGCCCGGGCTTCCTTGGCGGGCGCCGGTGTCCAGGCGCCCGGCGCCAGCACATGCGACTTCGCCGGCTCCTGCATGTAATGCGGCGAGGTCAGTTGCACCCCATGCCGGTTGAACTCGTCCACGATGCGCCCGTGCAGGCGGCTTTGCAGCGCCACGCGCTCGCGCGGGGTGGCCGCGCCGGACTGCGTCACCAGCCGGTACTCGATATAAAAGTCCGACAGGGCCGCTTGCGCCACGAAGGGCGCCGGCTCGGCCAGGACGCCCGGTGTTTCGCGCGCCGCCTGCAGCAGCAGCGCATGCACCTGGCGCCAGGGCGTGTCGTAACCGACCGTCACCGCCGCCTCGACCGCGAAGCCATCCTCTACGCCGGTGCGCGAGAAGTTCTTCGTCGTGTTCGACAGCACCAGTGCGTTCGGCAGCGAGATCTCGGCGCCGAGGCCGGTGCGCAGGCGCGTTTCGAACATGCCCAGTTCCACCACTGTGCCTTCGGCCTCGCCGATGCGCACGTATTCTCCCTTGCGCAGGGTGCGCGTGTACATCAGGATCAGGCCCGACGCGCCCTGCGCCACCAGGCTGGAGCCGCCGATCGACACCATTACGCCGGCCAGCACCGTCACGCCCTGGAAGGCGGCGGTGTGCGAACCCGGCAAGTAGGGATAGGCCATGGCCAGCGCGAACAGCACGATGGCGACGTTGACCAGGCGGCGCGTGGGCGGCGCCGTGTCCTGGTCGAGCCAGCCGACTTCGAGTTCGCCGCTTTCGACCCGCTTCAGGATCGAGCCGGCGGTGCGGATCGCCATGCGCGCTAGCAGCGCGATCAGGGCGACGACCAGCAGGCCGGGCAGGGCGCGGCCGATGCCGCCCAGGATGTCGAAGCCGGTGGCGACCAGGTAATCGCGCAGGCGATCGCCCCAGTCGTGGAAATAGGGGATGTGGCCGAGCAGGAAGGTCGCCCACAGGAAGGTGGCGAACAGGCGCAGCGCCCACAACAGCAGGCCGGCGAGCTGGCGGATGAAACGCACGATGTAGTCGGCGTCGAGCACGGCGACGTCGCGGAAGCGCACCTGCTCGAGCTTGCGGCTGACCGAGCGCTTGGTGAAGGCGCGCACGCGGCGGTGCAGGATGCCCAGGCTGCGCAGCACCAGCCAGTAGGCGAGGGTCGCGGCCAGGCACCAGGCGCCGGCGATCAGCAGGGCGCGCGGACTGGCCTGCTCGCGCCGCTCCAGCAGCACCCGGTTCAGGGCGGCGGCGGCTTCCTGCGCGGCCTCGTCGGTGGTGTCGCCGGCCAGGGCGTTGACGTCGCCGGCGGTGACCAGGAACAGCAGCTTCCCGTCGAGCATGACCTGCGTGCCCTCGGCGATCGAGCGGATTGTCGCGTGCTGGGGTCCGCCGGCGGCAATCGCCTTGTCGAGTCGCTTGCGGGCGCCGTCTGCGCGGTCCTGGGCCGGGAAGCCGGCCAGGCTGGAGCGGAACACGAAGATGTTGCGCGCGCCGACGTTCAGCTCGGCGGTGGCGACGGCGGCCGGCTGGGCAGGCGTGGCGGGAACGGCGTCCTGCGCCTGGCCGAGTGCGCTGAAGAAGAAGATGGACAGGAAAACAAGAAGGCGAACTGCGGCGGACATGATCAGTTGCTGGTGAGAAAAACCCGCCATGATGCCATGCATTGGCGCACTTGTCTGTGGCGCGGATGCCGCCGTGTGGCGATAGCGGAGGATGGAGGCTCACTTCAGTTCGTATAACGATTCAGGAATGCGGCAAGTCGGTTGCAGCCCGGACAATGTTCCTTATTCATGAATCGTCCCGCAGTACAAGGTAGTGACGAACTTTCTGCTTGGTGATGCTGCGAAGACCAAGCGTCCACTGTCGACCCGACGCAGGCCTTGCCAAAACATGTCGTCAGGTTCTTGGTCCAGAGACAACATGCCGCCACAGTCGAGTGACTACTGAACTGATGCAAAAAGCAACGATCGCATAGAGCAAGATGATTGCAGCAAGAAACGGCACCATGACGAAACCAGCTGAAATTGAGTTCCCGAACAGTAGCCCTAAACCTAAGAAAACAAGCGTCGTTGCGAGAATACCAGCAACAAAAGTCATCGGCTCATGTTGGGGAAGTGCGCCTTGGACGACTCCGATTAAACAAACTAATCCGATGCCCACTGGAGCCGCGTCGAGCATAGATGCGACAAGAAAGCACAGGGCCGCAATAGCACTGCCAACGAAGGGCGCATTTAGTCGTTTCAATAAATTCATAGTCCGACCTGTCTCCTGGTGTCGCCGGCTAGGGACCGCACCATTGTGATTTGACCGTCCACTTCTGGCCAGTTGAAGACCTTTGGGTTACGTCCGTTTCCGAACCTTGGTGGACGTTAGCAAGCGGTTCCAACGAGAGTGGAATCTGTCCAATATGGCGCGATAGTAGACCTACTCTTAGACATCGTGCATATCAAAATCCAAGGAAAGCATGTTCAGATTTTTGACAGCTACAGTACAAGGCGCATTCAGGACGTACTGAAGAAATGCGTCAATATCTTGCCCGTGTAGCCATTTATTTCCTGCAACAAGGGCCACTTCGCTTGCGTAGTAACGGCAGCGCATATGCAATTGCTGCATCCGCTCGTACTCGCCGTCGTCGCTGTTGAGAGAGAACTGACGAGTGACGCTCAATGAGACGCAATCATCCCAGGGATAGGGGCCACCCCATTCGGACAAAAGCATGTCCCCGTCAGCGTCTTTCGGACACCCATCGACTGAACTCGAAGCATAAAAATTCACGAACTCACTGAGCGCGTCTGTAAGCGAGGTTCTGGCGGGTATCCGTTTTTCAATCTCTTCGAGGGCCGATGTTCGTCGTATGTCGAGTTTATTTTAGCCTCTGCAGTTCCGCTTGAATTTGTTTCACCAGTTGTCTTCCTTCCGGCATTGCTGACGAATTTCCGCAACTATTAACCCATAATTCTTGGCTATCTTTTGATACAAACAGAAGGTGTTCTTCGCCAATCGACATCGGATAACGAGAGGATGTGTTCTCGTTTCTGATAACAATCACTTTTGGCAAATTTCCTTTCAGGTTGGTGAGAACCCTGACTGTAAGCTTGTAAGCCGTGAAGCCATCGGGATCATCCGGATCTTCGCTCAAGCCTCGTGCCGATAACACTCGCCCAATCACGATTCCGTCAGCGGCGCGCACTTCTAAAGCAAGAGGCTCTTTATAACCCGGTATGAAGGTCGTGGGATCTAAGCAGACAGCATTCGCCTTACAAACCATGACTGTTTGCCCCAGCAGAAACAGGCTAGTAATGAATTTCTTCAGGTTCATGATGTTGAAAGCCTTGACTTTGCCAGTCAGAATGTCTGCTCAGGGCCGTTAGTGGAGATAATGCGGCGTCTGTTTTCGATCCGAAGCAGACGTTCCTACTTTGTCGCCGACACTACTGGTGGAACGGCTAAAGCACGGCATTGTTGAATGTTGCGCTCTGTCTTGGGAAAAATGGTGGTTGGCTCGCAAGTCGATCCTGGAGGCGAAATCTTGCAAAGGCCGACGATTAGAAAGTCTGTTGCCGCGACCGTGCATGCCTTGTTCAGCTCCAGTACACCTTCCCCTTGGCGCCCCTCCCATGAAGAAAGAAATTCTTGTACCCGTTGGAGAGCGGGGCCGAAATATGTTCGATCTTTTTCGGCTACGGCTTTGTTCATTTGAGGAAGTTCGCGCTCGAGCAGAGCTACAGTTCCCGAAGCAAACCTATCCGACTGGCCGTTTGCCAGTAACGTGAGGGGGTATAGAAGCATCAGCGCTACGAGGGCAAACCGCATGGTTTTCCTAAATGAAAAATGGAAGGGTAAGGACTTGAACGTCTACTCTGGCCGGAAACAGACGTATCGTAATGTCCGTTTCCCTGAGCGGACGTCCGATTTTTGCTAGTTGCGTTTTCGGTTCAGTTCAATGTCCCAGTTCTGAAGACGCTTATTTGCGTAGGCTGCCCTAACTGGGTTCTGTGACGTAGCAATGCGGTGTAACGCCTCTTTGGCGCTTACACCACCAATATCAGCAAGTGCCCATGTTGCTTTACGAGCAAGCCCAAAGTAATCATCGTAATACAGGTATGCAAAATCAGCGTATGCGACCTCTTCAATAGCTTCCACTGCCGAAACGTCGCCTATCTTTTGGAGTGCGCTTACAACGTCTTCATGGCACATATGCCATCTCGCCCGGCATAGGTCTATTAGGACTGGAACACTAACTTCCAATAATCCATTATTGAAGGCGTCTCCCAATGCAACCTCGAGTGCCTTTGAATCCTGCTTTTTGAAAGCGATTTCAAGGTCGTTCAGGGGCATCGCGCGCTTGCGACCTTCTGCTTTCGTTACTTGGCCCAGCTGTGGTTTCGCAACCACGCTACGATTCGGCGTCTTATCCGTCGGCCTGCCGAGTAACCATTTAAGAAAACTCATCATTACCTCTCGGCAATACTTCCAAGCTTCGCCAATACTACCCAGTCATAGTCCGCTATTGGCCGATCTCGGCCGTTCGACCCAGCATAGCACGTTGCCAAACTGAGAATTCACGAACTTTCACAGTCGGTCGAATGCGACCCGAAGCGGATCAAGGTAGTCCGCGGCCTGGAAACGAAGTGGATTGTTCATGCAGCGAACGCAGGTAGGCTTCGTCCAAAGCAATCTGGCAACTGAGGCGCATGTCGCCGGCGCCATTGCCACCGGCTGAAACGGAAGCCTCGAAATCACACTGCGACTGACGGTAACGACTAAATCGTTTGGTCGATTCATTAAAGAGGACGAGGGATCTTTCTATGAACTCTGCGTCCTCATCCCAGCCTTTGATACGTTTTCGAAGCGCTTCCTGCGCGCTGTCGACGCGTGCTTTTGACTTTTGGGCTGCCTTGATCCAGCAAGCCCGTTCGCTAGCATGCGTCGATGAGCGCCCTCCACAATCTGGCGCGGCTGAGGCTAAACCTGCCAGCAAGAAAAGTGCTCCCAGGGCGATTACCCGAATGTTCATTGCGCTTCCTTACGCTCTGGAATCATAAACGGCCGCAATCGGCCCAAAGCATCCCTCACAATAACGACGGGCGCTTTCAAGCCCCCTAGTCCGAATGCGCCACCCGCAACCCATCCTTATTATCTGGCAACCAAACCTCGGCAATATCCGAACTGACATCGAAAAACCCCAGCGCGTGCTTCGCAGCCAGCCGGTACACGGTCTCGTGCGCCTGGTCGATCTTGTCCCAGTCAAGGAAGGAGATATAGATCAGGTCGCGCGCAATGGTGTAATCGGCGCCGCTTTCCATCTCTTCCGCTGTGTCGCCGGACACCGGCGCGAACTCCTGGCTCAGCTCGGCATAAAAAGCTTGCAGGGCGGGCGCGGCGAGGGCCGGATCGTCGTAGCCATGTTCCTCGGGCCACTCGGTCTGCGCCTCGTACCAGTCGAGGAAGGCCGCGCGCTTGCGAGGCGCCGCTTCCGGCGCGAATACCATCAGGTCGTAGCTCATCGTATCAGGCCGGTTGTCGGTCGAGCAGGGCGCCCAGGTTGTCGAGCGAGATCATGTGCGCGTACAGGCGGCTCATGATGCCTTTGCCGATCAGCATGCGCAGGTCGTCGGCCTTCAAGCGTTCCAGCAGGCTTTCTTCCACGCGGTACATGCCGGCCAGGTTGGTAATCGCGCCGCTCTTCGAGATCGCCTGGGCGCCGAAGGGGCGCAGCACGTCCAGCTTGGCCAGCACATCGCACATCTGCTGGGTGCGGATCAGGTCGGCTTCATATTCCAGCACCAGGTGGCGCTGGCTGTCCCACCAGGGCTGGTTCTTGCCCTCGGCGTCGAGCAGCGGCTGGCCGTTGGCGTCGTCGAGCGCTTCGCTGGCCACGCAGACGATGCGTTCGTCCTGCTGCTGGCCGCCTTGGCTGACGGTGGCCATGCAGAACGGATAGCGGCGCAGGTAGGCCGGCTGGTAGACGCCGTCGATCCAGGTGTTGGCCGGGCTGAGGAACAGGTTTTCGTTGTTGGCCAGGCCGACCAGGGCCACTACACCGAAGCTCTGGCCGTTGTCGGCGCTGGCGAAAATCACCGGGTAGTGGCGGCTGGCGGGGCCGATCTCGGCCATGGTCACGGGAATCGCATTCGTGCG
>DAMABW010000150.1:0-10049 GCA_031999925.1 Massilia sp.
CCCCGCCGCTATCCGACAGCGTGCCCGTCCCTCACCTACAGAACACCAAGAATGAATACACCGACCCAACTGCCAGGCTTCTGGAGCCGGCTGTCGCTTGCCTTCGGCGCCTTTTTCAAGACCGCCGGCGACGCCGAATTTGCCGCGCGCGTGCGCGATGACCAGGTCGGCCCCGTGGCCGCACCGCCTGCCCCGGCACCTGTCCCAACGCCCGCACCGGCGCCTGCGCCCGTCGCCCCAGCCCCGGCGCCGCTGCGCGTGAACACGCCCGAATCGGCCCTGCAGCTCCTGACCCTGCTGCAGCGCGAAGCGCGCCTGATCGACTTCGCCAACGAAAACCTGGCCAGCTACGCCGACGCCGACATCGGCGCCGCCGCCCGCGTGGTGCACGAAGGCTGTGCCCGCGTCCTGAAGGAACACTTCACCATCGCCCCGGTCCGTAGCGAGGCCGAAGGCGCGCGCGTGACGCTGGAAGAAGGCTTCGACGCCGCCAGCGTGCGCCTGACCGGCAACGTGGTCGGCAAGGCGCCGTTCAAGGGCACGCTGTCGCACCGCGGCTGGCGCGCAACCGACGTGCGCCTGCCGCAGCTGGCGAAGGAACACGACGCCAGCGTCATCGCCCCGGCCGAGGTGGAACTGTGAGCGCCCGTTACGCCATCGGTATCGACCTGGGCACCACGCACAGCGCCCTCTCCTACGTCGACCTCGAAGCGAGCGACGGCGAGAAGACCGCGCACGGCGTGCTGCCGGTGCCGCAGCTGAGCGCACCGGGCACCGTCGAAGCGCTGCCGCTGCTGCCGTCCTTCCTGTACCTGCCGCACCCGGACGAACTGGCGCCGGGCGAACTGGCCCTGCCATGGTCCACCGAAGGTGAGACCTCGGTCGCCGGCGAAATGGCGCGCAGCCGTGGCGCCACCACGCCGATCCGCCTGGTGTCGTCGGCCAAGAGCTGGCTGTGCCACCCTGGCGTCGACCGCCGCGCCGCCATCCTGCCGTCGGATGCGCCGGAAGAAGTCACGCGCGTCTCGCCGCTGGAAGCCTCGACCCGCTACCTGCAGCACCTGCGCCGCGCCTGGGACCACGCGCATCCGGAAGCACCGTTCGACCAGCAGCAAATCACGGTCACGATTCCCGCCTCGTTCGATCCGGGCGCGCGCGAACTGACGGCCGAAGCTGCACGCAACGCCGGCTACAGCTCGGCCACCCTGCTCGAAGAGCCGCAAGCGGCCCTGTACAGCTGGATCCAGGGCAGCAACGGCGCCTGGCGCAAGCAGGTGAAAGCCGGCGACATCGTGCTGGTCGTGGACGTGGGCGGCGGCACCAGCGACTTTTCGCTGATCGCCATCCTCGAACGCGACGGCAAGCTGGAACCGCACCGCGTGGCCGTGGGCGACCACATCCTGCTCGGCGGCGACAACATGGACCTGGCGCTGGCGCACCTGGTCGCACGCAAACTCGCCGCCAACGGGACGCAACTGGATGCCTGGCAGATGCGCGCCCTTACCTACGGCTGCCGTGGCGCGAAAGAGCACCTGCTGGCCGACCCGAATGCCACCACCTGGCCGATCGTCGTGCCGAGCCGCGGCTCGAAACTCATCGGCGGCTCGATCCGCACCGAACTCACGCGCGAGGAAGTCACCGCCTTCATCACCGACGGCTTCTTCCCGCGCGTGGAAGCGTCCGCCCGCCCTGCCACCCGTGCCCGTGCCGGCCTGACGCAACTCGGCCTGCCGTATGCGCAGGATGCGGCGATCACCAAGCATTTGAGTGCCTTCCTGGCGCGCCAGGCCGGCGCCACCGCCGAACTCGAAGGCTTTGAAGGGCGCGTGAGCGCCGAGCACACCTTCCTGCACCCGAGCGCGGTGCTGTTCAACGGCGGCGTGTTCAAGTCGAACATCCTCGCCCAGCGCGTGATGGACACCATCAACGACTGGCTCTACATGGAAGGCGCGGAGCCGGCGCGCATGCTCGAAGGCGCCGACCTCGACCTGGCTGTTGCACGCGGCGCGGCCTACTACAGCTACGCCCGTCGCGGCGGCGGCGTGCGCATCCGCGGCGGCACGGCCCGTTCCTACTACGTGGGCGTGGAGTCCTCGATGCCGGCGATTCCCGGCATGGAACCGCCGATCCAGGCCCTGTGCGTGGCGCCATTCGGCATGGAAGAAGGCAGCGAACTCGAACTGCCGGGCCAGGAATTCGGCCTGGTGGTCGGCGAACCGGTGCACTTCCGCTTCTTCGGCTCGACCACGCGCCGCCAGGATCAGATTGGCGACATCCTCGACTTCTGGGGCCCGGACGAACTGCACGAGATGAACGAGATCCAGGCAACCCTGCCGGCCGAGGGCCGCACGCCGGGCGACGTGGTGCAGGTCAAGTTGCACGCACTGGCCACCGAGGCGGGCACGCTGGAACTGGCGGCGCTGTCGCCGGAAGGCCAGCGCTGGAAAGTCGAGTTCGACGTTCGCAACGCCTCCGACGCCCAGTGAAACCCTGGCTGGTCAGCATCGACCTCGGCACCACCAACACGGTGCTGGCTTACGCGTCGACCGGCGCTGCCGAGGTTGAACTGTTCTCCATCGACCAACTGGTGGCGCCCGGCGAAGTGGCCGGCGCGCCGCTGCTGCCGTCGAACCGCTATCACCCGTTTGAAGGCGAACTCGCCGCCGGCGAACTGCAGCTGCCCTGGCTGCAGGACGACGTGGCCGGCGTGGCGCAAGTCGCCGTCGGACGTCTGGCGCGCAATCTCGGCGCCGCGACGCCGGGCCGGCTGGTGGCCAGCGCCAAGAGCTGGCTCTCGCATCCCGGCGTCGACCGCATGGCGCCGATCCTGCCCTGGGGCTCCGAGCCCGACGTGCCGAAGGTGTCGCCGGTGGCCGCCAGCGCCAGCTACCTCGCTCACCTGCGCGCCAACTGGAATACCCGCTTTCCTGAACACCCCCTCGAACGCCAGGAACTGGTGCTCACCGTGCCGGCTTCGTTCGACGAAGGCGCGCGCGCCCTCACCCTGGAAGCAGCCAGGCTGGCCGGCTTGCCGCAACTGCGCCTGCTGGAAGAACCGCAGGCCGCTTTGTATGACTGGCTGTACCGCCACCGCGCCACGCTGACACAAGACCTGTCGCAAACGCGCCTGGTGCTGGTGGCCGACGTTGGCGGCGGCACCACCGACTTCAGCCTGGTCAAGGTCGAACTGGTGGATGGCGAACCGACGCTCACCCGCATCGGCGTGGGCAACCACCTGATCCTCGGCGGCGACAACATGGACCTCGCCCTGGCCCATCTGGTGGAAGCGCGCATGAACGAGGCGGCCGGCGACGCTTCCGGAAACAACACGCCGCGCGAGCGTTTGTCGGCCGCACGCCTGGCCCAGCTGACCGAACGCTGCCGCGCCGCCAAGGAGCAATTGCTGGCGCCCGATGCGCCGGATCTCGTTACCGTCACCCTGCTCGGCTCCGGCTCCCGTTTGATCGGCGGCAGCCGCAAGGCAGACCTGCGCCGCGAAGACATCGAGCGCGTGGTGCTGGACGGCTTCTTCCCGCTCAACGCGGAGCAGGAAGTCGCCCGCCGCGCGCGTGCAGGCATCGTCGAATTCGGCCTGCCGTATGCGAGCGACCCGGCCGTCACGCGCCACCTGGCCAGCTTCCTGCGCCAGCATGCAATGGCAGCGCGCGAGGCACTCGGCCTGCCCGAGGATGACGAATCGCTGCCTGTGCCCGACACCCTGCTGCTGAACGGCGGCGTGTTCCGTGGCGCGGCGCTGGCCGAGCGCCTGTCTACCGTGCTGGCGGGTTGGCGCGGCGCACCGCTCACGGCGCTGCACAACGAGAACCCGGACGTGGCCGTGGCGCGCGGCGGCGTCGCCTATTCGCTGGCGCGCCAGGGCCAGGCGCCCACCATCGAAAGCGGAGCGGCGCGCAGCTACTACCTGCTGCTGGAGGGCGAAAAGGCCAGTGGCGGTGCCTTGCGCGCGGTCTGCCTGCTGCCGCGCGGGACGCCGGCCGCCACCGAAGTGCGGCTGCATGAACGCACCTTCGCACTGCGCCTGGGACGGCCGGTGCGCTTCCATCTGGTGTCGACGATCGCCGACGCCGGCGCGGCGCCACAGCCGGGCGCGCTGGTCGACTTGCCGCCGCTTGACGTGGTCCGTCTGCCCCCGATCGCCACCGTGCTGCGCGCCGCGCCCGGTGCAGCCGCCCTCAGCGACATCCCGGTGCAGCTGGCGGCCACGCTGAGCGAGGTCGGTTCGCTGGAAGTGCATTGCGTGGCCGACGACGGCCAGCGCTGGCAGCTGGCGTTTCAATTGCGCGAAGCCGAGGGCGGCGACATTGTCGAAACGCCGGAAGAGGAAACGCTGCCGGCGCAACTGGGCGCCGCCATCGACAGGATCGACCGCATCTTCGGCACGCGTTCGAAACAGGTCGACCCGAAGGAGGTACGCCAACTGCGCGCCAGCCTGGAACACCTGCTGGGCCGGCGCGAAGGCTGGACCACGCCGCTGCTGCGCCGCTTGTTCGACGCCCTGATGGAGCGCGCCAAGGGCCGCCGCAGGTCCGCCGAACACGAACGCGCCTGGCTGAACCTGGCCGGCTACAGCCTGCGCCCCGGCTTCGGCCACCCGCTCGACGGCTGGCGCATCGAGCGGCTATGGGCGATGTTCGAGCCTGGCGTGCAGTATCACAAGGACAGCCAGGTGCGCGCCGAGTGGTGGACGCTGTGGCGCCGCGTGGCCGGCGGGCTGGACACCGAAGCGCAACTGCGCCTGCTCGACGATTTCGCCTTCAACCTGCAGGCCGATGCGTCGGAGCGTGGCAAGCGTCCCATCACCCTGGTCGACGGCAGCGAGGACGACATGCTGCGCCTGGGCGCCTCGCTGGAGCGGATACCGTCGGCCTACAAGGCGGAGATCGGCAACTGGATGATGGAGCAGATCGCCGCGATTCCATCAAGCGGCGCGAAGCTGGATGCGAAGACGGCGGCAACCTATACGCGCTACCTGTGGGCGCTGGGCCGGGTCGGCGCGCGCCAGTCCTTCCACGGCAGCGCGCATGAAGTGGCGCCGGTGGAAGCGGCCGAGGAATGGCTGGGCAGGCTCCTGAAGCTGGACTGGAAGAAGGTCGAGCCGGCGGGGTTTGCCGCCACCCACATTGCGCGCATGACGGGCGACCGTTCGCGCGATGTGTCGGAGCCGGTGCGGGGCGAGGTGCTGCGGCGGCTGGCGTCGATTGGCGCGCCGCCAGCGTGGTCGGCGATGGTGCGCGAGGTAGTGGAACTGGATCAGGCCAGCGAGACGCGGATGCTGGGCGAGGCGCTGCCGCCGGGGCTCAAGCTGCTGCGCTGATTTGGTCGGACTGCGCCGCTATTCAAATGAACGTTGACCGCGTGGGCACGGGGCGCCCACCCTACGCATGCATGCGCCTGCGGCCGTTGATATCGTAAGGTGGGCGCTCCTGTGCCCACGCGTTCAACCAGCGTTTGCGAAGCCGTCACGCCCTATTTGGCGATAAACGTAGGGTGGACGGGAAACCCGCCCATCCTACTCCACCGTCACCGGTAAATCACGTCCCTCCATGGCGACCAGGCCCGCATAATCCGCGACATACACCCGCAACACATACTCCCCCGGCGCCAGCCCGCCCACCTTCCAGCTCCCAGGCAACGCCTGTCCGCCCTGCAGCGTATTACTCACCGCATACGCAAAGCGCGTGGTCTTGCTGCCATACACCGTGATCCCGCTGCTGTCCGCATACATCAGCTTCACCGCCTCCTGGTCGCGCGGCAGGCGGTCATACACCTGCGTGACCAACGGCTGCTCGAAGCCCGCCACCGGAGTCCCATCCGCACGCAGCACCTGGTAGCCCAGCTTGTACAGCCCCAGCCTGCGCCGCGCCAGGTTCCCATCCATCTGATCGTAGGCATCGACCACGATGTTCACATCCCCCATTGTGCGCTCGATGCGCAGCGGCTCGCCCTTGCGCGCCGCCTTGATGCGCCGCCCGCCGCCGTCGTACAGGGCGATGCCGTTGATGGTCGGCGGGATCGTGTCGCGCAAGCCGATGAAAGGCAGCAGCAGCGGATTCGAGGGCGCCCCAGCCGGATAGTGTTCCATGTGCACGTGCGCCATCGCGTTGATGGTGCCGAGCGCATCGCCCACCGCGAAGCGGGTGCCGCGCTGCACGCGCACGCGTTCCGGCTTGCCGCGCGCATCCAGCAGCAGGTGGAAGCGGTCGTCGAGCGCCTTGCCATTGCTCTCGCGCCCCACGCGCATGTGAATGTACGACAGCGGCCCCACGCTCATGCCCTCGACCAGGTTGCCAAAGGCCCAGTTCGGATACGGATCGCTGACCTTCGAAGGCACGATGGCCAGCACGCGCGCGCCGACGTCGGCACGGATGTCCAGGCCCGCATGGAAATGGTGGCGGCTCTCGCCGTCGTAGTTGCCGCGCACCTCGCCCATCACGCCCACCACTTCGTGCACCGCGTTTTGCGGACCGACCGGCCAGGGCATCGGTTCCTCGCGCGTCACTGGCGCCGCCGGCAGCGGCTTCGGCACCGCTTCGCCCTGGCGCGGCGCGGCCAGCGAGAACATGCGCAGCGCCTGCGCATCGGCCACCACCAGGCTGCCGTCGCGGCGCACGGCAATGCCGCGCGGCCCGAACAGGCGCACCGTGCCGTCGCTGCCATAGCTGGTTTCCGGCGGACGATCAGTGTCGAGCAGCGGGTGGTAGGTCCAGTCCGGCGCGATCTGGACGATGCGCCCGCCCGCGCCGCTGGACACGTACAGGTAGCCGTCTTTTGTGAGCGCCAGGCCGGCGGGCCGCGTCAGCACCGGCTTCGGCTCGCCCGGAATCGGCGCCGCAATCGTCGTCACCATGCCATCAAGGCCGATGCGGCGGATCGCGTTGTTGCCGGTATCGGCCACGAACAGGGTGCCGCTCTTGTCGACCACGATGCCGACCGGCGTATCGAAGCCGGCCGTCGCCGCAGCGCCGTCGAGCGCCCCGGGCCGGCCATTTCCGGCCACCGTGGTCACCGTGCCGTCGGGGGCGATGCGGCGGATGCGGTCGTTGTAGGTGTCGGCGACAAACACGTTGCTGTCCCGGTCGACCGCCACGCCCACCGGGCCGTTGAAGCGCGCGGCGCGGCCGATGCCGTCCAGGTAGCCGGGCTGGCCGTCGCCCGCGAGCGTGGTCACGCTGCCGTCCCGCGCGATCTTGCGGATCGCGTGGTTGCCGGTGTCGGCCACATACAGATTGCCGGCGCGGTCCAGCGCCAGCGCGGACGGGGTGTTGAATGCGGCCGCTTCCCTGATGCCGTCGGCAAAGCCTTCGCGCCCGCCGGCATAGGTGCCGACCACGCCGTCCGCGCCGATGCGGCGGATGCGGTTGCTGTCGCCGCCATCGGCGATGAAGACATTGCCCTTCACATCGACCACCACGCCGAACGGATCGCTGAAGCGGCTGAGGGCCGTGCCGCCATCGACCACGCCATTCAGGCCATCGCCGGCCAGCGACGTCACACGCGCCGTCCACGACGGCTGGGTCGCAGCTTCGGGCAGCGGCAGCAAGGCGCGGCGCGGTGCGCTGGCGTCGCCGCTGTTCGTGAAGTACCAGGCCGCGCCGCCGCCAAGAAGAGCGACGCCGACCAGCGCCGCGATGATCGTTATTCGTTTCACTGCTTACCGTCTGCTCGTTGCTGAGCGCATGAGTCTACCCGATTGGCCGGGTCCGCATCGGCCCGACCTTCTACCGTATGCCGCGCTCTGCCGGGAATCGCTACCATCGGTCACAGCCGCCGACACCATCGGGTCGCGGCGTCACTTCCACCCACCCAGGAGCACACATGGATTCGAACAACGAGAAGCCGGTCGATGGTGCGCCACCATCGCGCCGACGCTTCGTCAGCACTGTCGCCACCGGTCTTGCCGCAACCGCGGCTGCGGCCACCACCACCTCGGCCATGGCCCAGGCGGGCGATGCCGCGCCGGGCCAGCCGCCGGCAGGCCGCGCTCGCGCCGCCGCCGCGAATTATCCGAAGCCGCCTTTCGCCAACCAGTCGCAGCCCTGGCCCGGCCTGGCCGGCAAGATGACGCCGCGCCCCGACCATGGCGAAACCACCTACCGCGGCAGCGGACGCCTGGCCGGCCGCAAGGCCCTCGTCACGGGCGGCGACTCCGGTATCGGCCGCGGCGCCGCGATCGCGTTCGCACGCGAGGGTGCGGACGTGGCCATCAACTACCTGCCGGCCGAGGAAGCCGATGCGCGCGAAGTGGTCAAGCTGATCCAGGACGCGGGACGCAAGGCGGTGGCGATTCCCGGCGATATCCGCGACGAGGCCTTTTGCCGCAAGCTGGTGAGCGAAGCCGTGCGCCAACTCGGCGGGCTCGATATCCTGGTGAACAACGCCGGGCGCCAGCACTCGACCGATTCGATCCTCGACCTCACCACCGAGCAGTTCGACTGGACCTTCAAGACCAATGTGTATGCGGTGTTCTGGATCACCAAGGCGGCCGTACCGCACCTGAAGCCGGGCAGCTGCATCATCACGACGGCCTCGGTCCAGGCCTATGACCCGTCGCCGAACCTGCTCGACTATTCGCAGACCAAGGCGGCCGAAGTGGCCTTCACCAAGTCGCTTGCCAAGCAGCTGGCCAAGAAGGGCATCCGCGTGAACGCGATCGCACCGGGGCCGGTGTGGACGCCGCTGCAGGTGTCGGGCGGGCAGACGCAGGAAAACCTGAAGAAGTTCGGAGAAGATTCGCCGATGGGCCGTCCGGGCCAGCCGGCGGAACTGGCGCTGGCCTTCGTGACGCTGGCGGCGGACGAGTCGAGCTTCACGACCGGGCAGGTGTATGGCGTGTCGGGTGGTGCGGGGAATCCATAAACGATGATGGCCGCGCCAAGGGTCGGCCCTTGCGCGGCTTCATGCAAGCCTTGAAGCAGGCTTGCGCACAACGTGTGGAATCAGCGCTTGCGCAGCAGGCGCGTCAGCAGCGACGAGATCGAACGGGTCGGGATCAGTTTGCCCAGCGGGCCGGGGTGGTTGCAGCGGGATGTGACAGTCATCTCTTTAGCCTCCGAAACATTACTTGGCAGAATAACTACACAGTCGAGTTCTTTCTGTGCGCTAGCACGCATAGCGCTATCTTAGCCACGCATCGATGACGCCGCCGTGACATGCAAGCGCGCGCGCCCTGGCACGATTGAGCCATATCATGGGTGCGGCAAGACCGGCCCCTATCCTCGACAGGGAGCGCTTGCACTTCTTTCCAAACAGACCAGGGAGAACGAGATGGGCTACGCAGATCGTGACAAATATGGCATGTACAAGGACACCAGCAGCACCGGCCCCGGCCCTTCGCTGATGGGTGCCGATACGCTGATCGGCGACAACGTCGTCAACGGTGCGGAAGAAGACCTCGGCGACATCAAGGAAATCATGCTCGACATGAACAGCGGCCAGGTGGCCTATGCCGTGCTGGCCTTCGGCGGCTTCCTCGGCCTGGGCGAAAAACTGTTCGCCGTGCCATGGCAGGCCCTGCACCTCGACACCGTCAACAAGCGCTTCGTGCTGAACGTCGAGAAGGAACGCCTGAAAAACGCGCCCGGCTTCAACAAGGACTCCTGGCCCGACATGGCCGACGTGAACTGGGCGAACCAGATCCACAGCTTCTACGGCACCGACCCGGCTCGCGGCGGCGCCCCGACGATGGGCCCGGGCGTGGTGATGAGCGGCACCGTGGGCGGCCTGAGCGGCTCGGCATCGAGCATGGGTGCGGGTGGCGGACTGGGCGCCGGGCACGCGGGCAGCGGCACGGGTGCGGGTGGTAGTTTGGGTGGCGCCGGTGGCGGCGCAGTTGGCAGCAGCGTGGGCAGCGGCACGGGAATCAGCGACGATTCGGCGCTGGGGACGGGTGGCGGCGGCAGCGTCGATCCGCGTCCGGGCAACCTGGGCGACGACAAGGACCTGAGCAAGATCAGGGGTAGCAATATCGGTTGAGGATGACCCAGCGAATTCGCCACCTGATGCGTGGCGAATTTGTATAAAAGGCCAAC
>DAMABW010000151.1:0-2010 GCA_031999925.1 Massilia sp.
GCGTTCGCTTCGACCAGGTGCTTGCCGCCGAAATAAGCCACGACCGAAGCCGACAGCCCACCGAGGAAGTTGCGCATGCCGGCCAGTTCACCGCGCCGGTTAGCGGGAATCACCTTGGCCATCACGAAGTTGAAGCTGACCGCCTGCATGCCCCAGAAGAAGCCGAACAGCGCAAGGAAGACGCACACGGCCACCAGCGCCGCGTCGCCGCTGAGCAGGAAGCCAGACAGGGCCAGTCCCAGCACCTGGGCGCGCATCAGCCAGCCGACGCCGAACACCACCGGCATCACGCGTTTGCGGTGCTCGATGAGCGTGGCGCTCCAGATCGAGGACAGCGCCATGCCCAGCGACTGGCCGGCCAGGGCGAGGCCTACCGTCAGGTTCGATTGCGAGAGCAGGTAGATATAGGCAGGCACGAAGGTCGGCGCCGTGACCAGCCGGAAGCCGGTAACGCCGAGGAAGCCGTGGACCAGATTGGCGGCGTAGTTGCGCGGCAGGTCGCGGGCGACCTGGGCATCGTAGACCGCCTGTCGATCGTCGGCGCCGGTGGTTGCGTCAAGCTCGGGCGCCGCTTTGCTCGTCATGGCTTACTTGCTTTGGTGTCGCGGACGGGCGTTGGTGAGGTCGCTGATGCGTTCCCACTGCGCCGCCACGTCGTCGGCACTGGATTGCGGACCGAGGTCGACCCAGGGGCTTTCGACGATGGTGGCCACGCTGAAGTTGCCGCCGGCCGCCTGCAGGATCACGCCGGTGGGCGCGTTGTCGCTGGCCAGGTAGACCACGCCCGGCACGATGTGCTCGGGGCCGAGCTTGTCGAACTGCTCCTGCGGCAGCAGGCCTTCGGTCATGCGCGTGGCGGCCACCGGCGAAATCGCATTGATGCGGATGTCGCGCTTGACGCCTTCGATCTTCAGCGTGTTCATCAGGCCCACCAGGCCCATTTTCGCGGCGCCGTAGTTCGCCTGGCCGAAGTTCCCGTACAGGCCGGAGGGCGAGGTGGTCATCACGATGCGGCCGTAACCCTGTTCGGCCATGATCGCCCACACCGCCTTGGTGCAGTTGAAGGAGCCCATCAGGTGGACGTCCAGGACGGCCTGGGCGTCGTCAAGCTCCATCTTGAGGAAGCTTTTGTCGCGCAGGATACCGGCGTTGTTGACCAGGATGTCGATGCGGCCGAACGCGTCCAGCGCCTGCTGGACCATGGCGGCGACGCCGTCGCGGTCGGTGACGCTGGCGCGGTTGGCAATCGCTTCGCCGCCCATGGCCTTGATCTCCTCGACTACGGCGTCGGCCGCGCCGCCCGTGCCGCGACCATCGGCCGCGCCGCCCAGGTCGTTGACGACCACGCGCGCGCCGCGGCGGGCCAGTTCGAGTGCATAGCAACGACCGAGGCCGCCGCCGGCGCCGGTGACGATGGCTGTCTTTCCTGCGAAGCTGATCATGTGTCTCGCCTTTTTAGGGGTTATGGTATGTAGGTTGGAAAATCATAGCACGGTGCGGGTGCCTTGTTGTCGATGAGGCGAAACATTTTAGAAAACTCGGTCTGGGCGTGTGGTGGCGTGCAATCGATGGTCGCTTGTATTTTTCGCCACGCTATAATGCGTGCTGCTCAACTGTCCCGGTGCCGCCATGGAAGAACCCGTCAACGCCAGCCGCATGACGCAGCGCTACGTGCAAAAGCGCGAGGCCATCCTGCACGAGGCGGCGCGGCTGTTCAATGCACGCGGCATGAAGGGCGCCACGCTGTCGGACGTGGCCGCCGCCGTTGGCCTGAGCACCAACAGCATCACCTACTACTACAAGAAGAAGGAAGACCTGGTCGTCGCCTGCCTGCTGCGCTCGATCGAGACGGTGAGCGGCATCATCGCCCAGGCTGCTGAAGAACCGGCGCCGGAAGGGCGGGTGCGCAGCTTTGTGCGCCTGTTCCTGGCGCGCCTGGCCGAAACCGCCACCGGCGGAGCCAGCGAAATGATGACCTTCCGCGACGTGCACGTGCTGGGCAGCCCGCAC
>DAMABW010000151.1:2020-9927 GCA_031999925.1 Massilia sp.
GCGAGGTCGTGTTCGCCGCCTACATCGAGATGTTCCGCAGCTGCCGGCGCCTGCTGCTGCTCGGCCCGATCAAGCCGGCCAGGCGGCTGTCGCTGAATGCGCGTACGCACCTGCTGCTCACGCTCACGCTGTGGACGATGTCGTGGAGCGGCCGCTACGATCCCGAGGATTTCGGCATCGCCGCCGAGCGCATGGGCGACATCCTGATTGGCGGTATCCGTTCCGGCAAATCGGCGTGGCGCCTCGGTGCGCTCGATACGGCCCTCACGGCGCCGCCGATGGCCGGCGACAGCGCGCAAGACGCTTTTCTGCGCGCGGCCACGGCGCTGATCAACGAGCAGGGTTACCGCGGCGCTTCGGTCGAACGCATCTCCGCGCGCCTGAACGTGACCAAGGGCGCCTTCTACCACCACAACCCGAACAAGGAAGACCTGATCGCCGCCTGCTTCGAGCGCAAGTTCACGGTGATCCGCGAGATGCAGCGCGTGGCCATGGCCAGCGGCGGCTCGGGCTGGGACAAGCTATGCGCCGTGTCGCGCGCGCTGGTGCGGTATCACTTCTCGGAACACGGGCCGCTGCTGCGCACGTCGGCGTGGAGCGAACTGCCGGACGATATCCGCGAAGCCAAGCTCACCGCCACGGCGCAGTTGGACCAGCGTTTCGTGAGCATGCTGGTGGAAGGCATGCAGGACGGGTCGATCCGGCCGCTGGACCAGGCGATTGCCGGGGCGCTGGTGAGCGGGATGGTGAATGCGGCCGTGCTGCTGGATCGCTGGGTGGAGGACGTGAATGGCGAGAATGCGCTGGAGCTGTTCGTGCGGCCCCTTTTTGAGGGCTTGCGGTCCGAGTCCTGAGCATTTTAGTGAGTTCGGTATCGCATCCATCCCATGCGCGCAGGATGGGATTTGCATTTTTCGTAAAAGAGGTATTGCACAGTTAGGCAGAGCAAGATAACGTAGGGTGGGCGCCCCGTGCCCACGCGTGAAGTTCGCATTTTGTTGGCCCATGACAGAAGCCAACGATATTCGGAGGTCACGCGTGGGCACAGGAGCGCCCACCCTACAAAAGCGGCACGCATAGCCGTGCCATCACCATGGAGGAGACACATGTCACTGTTCGACCTGAGCGGTAAAGTCGCCATCATCACCGGTTCCTCGCGCGGCATCGGCCGTGCGATCGCGGTGCGGATGGCGGAGCAGGGAGCCAAGGTAGTCGTTTCATCGCGCAAGGAAGCCGCCTGCTCTGAAGTCGTCGCCGAGATCAACGCAGCGCACGGCGAAGGCCGCGCCATCGCCATCCCCGCCAACATCTCGTCCAAGGAAGACCTGCAGCGCCTTGTCGACGAGACGAATCACACCTTCGGCCAGGTCGACATCCTGGTCTGCAACGCCGCCTCGAACCCGTATTACGGCCCGATGGCCGGCATCGGCGACGACCAGTTCCGCAAAATCCTCGAGAACAACGTCCTCGCCAACCACTGGCTGATCAACATGGTCGCGCCCCAAATGATCGAACGGAAGGACGGCGCCATCATCATCGTCTCCTCAATCGGCGGCCTGCGCGGCTCGCCCGTCATCGGCGCCTACAACGTCTCGAAAGCGGCCGACATGCAGCTGGCGCGCAACCTGGCTGTCGAGTTCGGCCCGCACAACGTGCGTGTCAACTGCATCGCCCCGGGCCTGATCAAGACCGACTTCGCCCGCGCCCTGTGGGAAGACCCGGCACGCCTGAAGGAAGTCAACGAGCGCGCGCCGCTACGTCGTATCGGCGACCCCGACGAAATCGCCGGCACCGCCATTTACCTGGCCTCGCGCGCAGGCAGCTTCGTCACCGGCCAGAACATCGTGGTCGACGGCGGTGTGACCATCTGAGGAGAGATATATGGATGAACTCTTAGCCTTCCGTCAGGAAGTCCGCGCCTGGCTCGAAGAATACTGCCCACCCGAGATGCGATTGCCCATGGGCTGCGACGACGAAATTACCTGGGGTGGCCGCAAGATGCAGTTCAAGTCCGAGGCCCAGCGCACCTGGCTCGAACGCATGGCCGCCAAGGGCTGGACCGTGCCCGAGTGGCCGGTGGAGTATGGCGGTGGCGGCCTCTCGCGCGAGCAGGCCAAGGTGCTGCGTCAGGAGATGAATTCTCTCGGCTGCCGCGTGCCGCTGCAAAGCTTCGGCATCTGGATGCTCGGACCGGCGCTGCTGAAGTACGGCAGCGAAGAACAGAAGCGCGAACACCTGCCGCCGATCGCGCGCGGCGAAATCCGCTGGTGCCAGGGCTATTCGGAACCGAACGCCGGCTCCGACCTCGCTTCGCTACAGACCCGCGCAGAAGACCGCGGCGACCACTTCGTCGTCAACGGCCAGAAGGTCTGGACCTCGTACGCCGACAAGGCCGACTGGATCTTCTGCCTGGTGCGCACCGACCCGACGGCCAGCAAGCACACCGGCATCAGCTTCGTCCTGTTCGACATGGCCACGCCTGGCGTGTCGACACGGCCGATCACCCTCATCTCGGGCAAGTCGCCGTTCTGCGAAACCTTTTTTGATGACGTACGCGTGGAAAAGCGCAACCTGGTCGGCGAATTGAACGGCGGCTGGACGATTGCCAAGTACCTGCTGACCCACGAGCGCGACATGATCGGTGCGATGGGCGAAGTGGCGCAACCACCGAAGCTGGGGCAGTTCGCATCGCGATCGATTGGCCTCGACGAGGGCGGCAAGCTCGACGAGCCGGTGCTGCGCGCCGACATCGCGCGCTTCGAGATCGACGAAGTCGCCTTCCGCCTGCTGCTGGAGCGCAGCGGCGACCTGGCGCGCCAGGGCAAGGTGCATCCGGCGTTTTCATCGGTGCTGAAGTATTACGGTGCGGAGCTGAACAAGCGGCGCTACGAACTCCTGATGGCCGCCGGTGGCAGCACGGCCCTGGAGTGGGAGGGCGAACGTAGTCACGGTGGCGAAGTCGCGCGCGAATGGCTGCGCGCCAAAGCGAATTCCATCGAGGGCGGGACCAGCGAAGTGCAACTGAACGTCATCTCGAAACGCATCCTCGGCCTGCCGGGCGCATAACAACGGAGCACAACATGGCATTGGTACTGAACCAGGAACAGGACATGCTGCGCGAGAGCGCGCTGCAGTTCATGAAGGAACGCGCCCCGGTGGCGCAACTGCGCTCGCTGCGCGACACCCGCAGCGACGACGGTTTTTCGCGCGAGACGTGGGCCAGCTTTGCCGAGATGGGCTTTACGGGCGTGCTGGTGCCGGAAGAATTCGGCGGACTCGGATTGGGCATGGTGGAAGCCGGCGCGATCATGGAAGCCATCGGCCGCAACCTGACGGCGGTGCCGTTCTTCTCGACGGCGGTGCTGGGCGCCTCGCTGCTGGCGCGGCATGGCAGCACGGCCCAGAAGGAGCGCTGCCTGCCGGCGATTGCCGGCGGCGAGCTGCTGGTGGCGCTGGCGATTGACGAGTCGGTCAAGCACCGGCCGGATCAGGTGTCACTGCGCGCCGAGGAGTCCGAAGGCGGCTACGTGCTGAATGGCGAGAAGGTGTTCGTGGTCGACGGCCACATCGCCGACCAGCTGATCGTTTCCGCGCGCACCGCGGATGGCGTCACGTTGTTCTTGGTCGATGGCACGGTGCAGGGTGTGCGGCGTGAACGCAGCATCCTGGTCGATGCCCACAACGCGGCGCGCATCGTGTTCGATGGCGTGCGCGTGGGCAGCGAGGCCGTTATTGGCGGGCCGGGGCAGGGCGCCGCGCTGCTGGACGGCGTGCTCGATATAGGCCGCACCGCGCTGGCCGCCGAGCTGCTGGGCATCGCCGAGGAAGCCTTCGAGCGTACCGCCGGCTACCTGAAGGAGCGTCGCCAGTTCGGCCAGATCATCGGCGAGTTCCAGGCGCTGCAGCACCGCGCCTCCATGCTCTTTACCGACATCGAGATTACGCGGGCGCTGATGCTGGGTGCGCAGCAAGCGCTCGACGAAGGTGCGCCACATGCGGCGGCGTTGGTGTCGGCGGCCAAGGCGCGAGCCGGCACCACGGCCACCCTGGCGGTGCAGGAAGGCGTGCAGATGCATGGTGGGATCGGCATGACCGACGAGTTCGAGATCGGCTTCTTCATGAAGCGCGCGCGCGTGGTCGAGGAATTGTTAGGCGACGCGCGTTTCCATGCGGACCGCTGGGCGAGCCTGAGCGCTTATTGAGTCCGGACTGGCAGCGGCAACCTTGCCGCTGCCATATCCCCCTGATCGACGGGATCAGTCCGTCAGAAAATCTACGGAGTCTCGTTAGCGGGCGGCGGTGTCGGATTCAACTCCTGCGACCACACCACCGCCGCGATCTTCCAGCCGTCGGCAGTGCGCACCATTTGCCAACTTTCCTTGCCCCAGTTTTCCTTGTAGTTGCCATAGACGAAGGTGTAATCGAACCATACCTGGCCGACTTCGCCGTCGCTGTCGATGCGTACGTTCGAGATGGTTTCGGCAACCTCGACCTTGGCCTTGGCGAGAGAGCTGATGAATCGACGTGGGCTACTGGTAAAGGTCTTGGACGGCCGCTTCATTTCTGGTTTGGGCCGGGTTGCGTATAGCCTTTCGATACTCGCATCAGTGGTGACACCGGCCCAGGTAATATCTACTTTCAAAAACAGCTTTAGAAATGTTTCCTCGTCCTTGTTAATGATCGCAGTACGGAAGGTTTCGACCACCTGCGCGATTTGCGTTTTACTGTCAGTGTCTTGGGCCAATGCATAGTAGGGCAGCGCGGCCAGGACGACGAGCATAAACGTTGGGGCGAATAGTCGGTTCATTACAATCCCGGGGGTTGGGCAACTTCCTGTCTGATGACAGAATTATTAAAATTGCCAATTTAATATGTGAAGATACTCCCGATTTTCGGTGTCTGCAATAAGCACCGGGGAACCATACTGTACTTTCCCGTCGTGTTGAAGGCGAAGCTGGCAGCCGCCAAGCTGCAGACATTCGCGCTAATTCAACGGCCATCGTCCACGAATCGTTGCGCGCTTGCTTTGGTCGGTTCATTCGGCAAAGCGCCAGGCGCGCCGTCCACGAATCGGACGATGGCGTCGCGAACCAGTTCCTCGCTGCGGGCGTTGCCCCAAACAATATGTCCAACGCCTGGAATCAGATGCGCGCGCGCGGGCGTATAGACGCCGAAGTATTCCATTGCGCGTCCACGCGGAATATAGCTGCATTCCCCGAGCAGCATCATGACCGGTGGCGCGATGTCGTGCAGGTCGGGTGTCGCCGCCCTGGCGGCATCGCGGCTGACGCGGACGTTCGCGATCAGGTTGAAACGGCCCGGCTGGAAACGGTCCAGTACAGCGGTATCGCCTTTGCAGAATGAATTGGACACCAGTACACGTTGCACGTCCGGCGTGTACAGGTTGATGAGTTCCTCCTGCGACGCCAGGCCGTTCCCCGCCGGCAGGAAGGCCGCAAGCAGTGCGCGTGGCGCCATCAGCCTGCCCACGATCGCCGCGGTCGGCGCCAGCGTCGCATCTGGTGCCTGTGTCGTCTTTTCCGACAGCGATTTGTCCGTTGAAAGCGTCGCGCCGGGAATGCGGCCGGGTTCGGTCAGGATGAGATGGGTCACCCGTTTGCGCACCTCTGCGTCCGCCAGTGCCGACGTGACCAGTGTCGCGCCATAGGATTGGGCCACCAGCACGGTCGGCATGTTCACGCGCGCCAGCACGGCAGCCAAGTCCCTGATGTTGTCGGTATGCGTGTAGTGCCCGGGGCTGACGAGCGAGGAGCGGCCTGCGCCAACCTGATCGTAGAGCACGACATCGAATCCGGCGTGCGCAAAGCTGGCGAAGAAGGCGCGGTCGATGTCCCTGACATACGCACCCGGACCGCCGTGCACGAACACGAGCGCGGTGTGCCTGGCGCGCGCCGGGTCGGCAGGGTAGCGGTACACGCCGACGGCCCGCCCTGGTCCCGTCGACCACGACTCGGCCGACGCGTCGCTGGAAAGCGGCGCCAGCGACGACGAGGCCAGCGGCACCAGTACATAGACGGGCGGCGCCAGGGCCAGCAGCATGAAAGCGCCATGCACGACGGCGCGGCGGCGCGATGCGAGACGGACCGATCGCCACCACAGGATACCCGCGACGGCAGCCGCCACGCATACTGTCGGAACTCCGCCAGCAAGACCTCGGGTGCTCCACAGTACGATCAGAAACGTCAGCCACACCACCAGCATGTGCACCGGGACGGCAATCAGGACAGGGAGGCGCATAGGCTGGTGCTCATGTTATTGGAATGAATTCATTGTAATAACGCCGAGTCGGTGGGGCAGGACTAAGCGACAGGCGGCAAGATCACAGGTATGGACCGCGGATGAAAAAAGCCGCTACCAGCGACGGTAACGGCTTTGCATGCCGACATAGCCCTACGGGCTGTGTCGATCTATCTTACTTCCCGGCGTTCAGCGCCCGCAGGAACTGCCCCTTGATCTTCCCGCCTTCGACCGTCCCCAGGATCACGTTGGCGATGGTGCCGCCTTTGCTATCCAACCCATCGATATCGTTCGGGTTGTACTCCGCCGGCAGCGTCGTATACGCCTTCTCCATCTGCGCACGGATCTTCTCGGCGTCGGTCGTGGTGCCAGCCAGCTTCATGGCCGCCACGGTCGCGTGCACGGTCGAGTAGTTCAGGCTGATCTCGGTGCTCGGGTCCTTGCCCGGATTGAGCTTGCGATAGCGCTGGGTGAAGGCCACCGCCTCCGGACGGTCGTCGTTCGCCAGCGGCATCACGCCGATCGAACCTTCCAGCGGCGCGATGCCGCCGACCACCTTGGCCATCTCATCGATCTTGGCCTGGTCGAGGATGATGAAGCCGCCTTTGAAGCCCAGTTCGCGCGCCTGCTTGGCGACCAGTGCGGTCGGCTCCGAGGCGCCGCCGATGAACATGACGTCCGGTTTCGCCTGCATCGCGCGGCTCACGCCGCTGTAGAAGTCGGTCGCCTTGTTGTAGGACATCGGGTTTTCGGCCACGACCTTGCCGCCTTGCGCTTCCCATACCGGCTTGAAGGCCGCCGACCAGGCTTTTGCGTAGTCGTGGTCGGCCTGGACCATGGCGATGTTCTTGCCGTGCTTGGCCATCATCGCTTTGGTGAACGGCATGATGTAGCCGGTGAAGTCAGGCGGGATGCGGATGGTCAGCTTGTTGCCGCGGTCGGTCACCTGCGGCAGGCTGGTGTAGGCCAGCAGCAGCACTTTCGATTTTTCGTTGAAGGCCTGGACCGCGAACACGCCGCCCGAGTGCGGCACCAGTACGGCGGCGGTCTTGTGCTGCTGGACCAGGCGCTGGACGTTGATGCCGGTTTCGGCCGGATTGTACTTGTCGTCCAGCGCCACGATTTCGACCTTGTAGCGCTTGCCGCCGATTTCCAGCGGCTTGGCGTTGATCTCGGCCGCGGCCATCTCCATGCCCGACAGGACGTTCTTGCCATACAGGGCGGCGCCGCCGCTCAGTGGACCGGAGAAGCCGATCTTGATGACTTCCTGGGCGTGGGCGGCGCCACCGGCCAGGGCCAGGGTGGCGGCTGCGGCAGCGAGGAGGGTGCGGCGGGTGAACTTGGCTTGTACTTTCATGGTGGTGTCTCCTTGGTTTTGCTTGTTGTGGGTGCTACGTGTCAATACTCTGTCGAATTTGTTCAGCTCGTCAAGCGCCGCGCATCTAAGCTCCGATATACGCTCTGCGGACCTGGGCGTTGTTCAGCAGCTCCTCGCGCCCGCCTTCGAGCACGATGCGGCCCTGCTCGATGACATAGGCGCGGCTGGCGATGTTCAGCGCCGCATACGCGTTCTGCTCGGCCAGCAGCACCGTGGTGCCGGCCTTGTTGATGCGCGCGATGATCTCGAACATCTGCTTCACCACCAGCGG
>DAMABW010000152.1:0-9874 GCA_031999925.1 Massilia sp.
GCCGGAATCGCGTCCGGTGCGCCGGTATGCCAGTTGGCCAGGTCGCCCTTTTCCGAGACCTGGAAGGCGCCCAGCACGCAGATGTCGAGGTGGCCGCCGCGCATCATGGCAAACGAATCGCCATGGTGGAAATAGGCGCCGCCGGTGAGCAAGGTCACCGGCTGCTTGCCGGCGTTGATCAGGTCTTCGTCTTCCTCGCCCTCAGCCGGCGCCGGACCCATGCCGAGCAGGCCGTTCTCGCTGTGGAGGAAGACTTCACGGTCGGCCGGCAGATAGTTGGCCACCTTGGTCGGCAGGCCGATGCCCAGGTTGACGTAGGCGCCCTCGTGGATGTCCTGGGCCACGCGCGCGGCGATCTGGTCGCGGGTGAACTTGTTCATGCTGCCTCCTTGACGACGCGCTGGACGAAGATGCCCGGGGTGACGATGACTTCCGGGTCGAGTTCGCCGAGCGGCACGATGTCCGCCACTTGCGCGATGGTGGTCTTGGCTGCCATCGCCATGATCGGACCGAAGTTGCGCGCGGTCTTGCGGTAGACGAGATTGCCCCAGCGGTCGCCGCGGTGGGCCTTGATCAGCGCGTAGTCGGCGTGGATCGGCGACTCCAGCACGTAATGGCGGCCGTCGATCAGGCGCGTTTCCTTGCCCTCGGCCAGCAGCGTGCCATAGCCGGTGGGCGTGAAGAAGCCGCCGATGCCGGCGCCGGCGGCGCGGATGCGTTCGGCCAGGTTGCCCTGCGGGGTGAGTTCGAGTTCGATTTCGCCGGCGCGGTACAGGGCGTCGAAATGGTGGGAGTCGGCCTGGCGCGGGAAGGAACAGATGATCTTGCGCACCCGCTTGGCGGCCAGCAGCGCGGCCAGCCCGGTGTCGCCGTTGCCGGCGTTGTTGTTGACGATCGTGAGCTCACGCGCGCCCTGCGCGATGAGTGCGTCGATCAGCTGCGCGGGCATGCCCGCATTGCCGAAGCCGCCGATCATGACGGTCGCGCCGTCGTGCACGTCGGCGACGGCACGCTCCAGCGATTCATAGGTTTTGTCGATCATGTCTCCGCCTTGGGGCCTGATCCATCCGGCCCACTTGAAATGATGCTGCCGTTGTTCGATAATCGAACTATTGTTTGATTACCGCCCAACGCAGTGTAGTGGTAGCGTAGCCGAAAGGTCAAGAAAAAAGACCAATCGAAGCGCACCCCGCTGCATTACAATCCCGCCATGACAAATATTGCGATCACCAATACCGAGGCCGACAGCCCCGAACTCGATGCCGGCGGCGAAGAACGCGAACTCAGCATCGCCGAGCAGATCGATGCCCTCACCGACCCCAGTTTCATGACCTCGCTGGCGCGCGGCCTGGCTGTGGTGCGCGCCTTCAGCGATTCGCGCAAGCCACAGACCATCGCCCAGATCAGCCAGAAGACCGGCATCCCGCGCGCCGCCGTGCGCCGCTGCCTGTACACGCTGCAGCAGCTCGGCTACGTCGACGCCGAGCACAACAACTTTTCGTTGCGGCCCAAGGTGCTGACCCTCGGCTACTCGTATCTGTCGTCGACGCCGCTCACCGTCTCCAGCCAGCCCTACCTGAACAACATCAGCCGCGAACTGGGCGAATCGAGTTCGCTCGCCGTGCTCGACGACGGCGAAGTGCTGTACGTGGCGCGCGCCGCCACCACGCGCGTGATGTCGGTGGCGCTGAACACCGGCAGCCGCCTGCCCGCCTACTGCACCTCGCTGGGCCGGGTGATGCTGGCCCACTTGCCGCCGGACGAACTGAACGCCTACTTCGCCAGGACCCGCCTGAAGGCGATGACCGACAAGACGGTGACCACGCAGAAGCGCCTGCGGGAGATCCTGGCCGGCGTAAGGCAGAGCGGCTATGCCATCAACGACGAGGAACTGGAACTGGGCCTGCGGTCGATCTCGGTACCGGTGCGCGGCGCGTCGGGCCAGGTGGTTGCGGCGCTGAACGTGGGCGCCCAGGCTGCCCGCGTCAGCGTCGAGCGGATGCAGGGGGAGTTCCTGCCCGTGCTGCTGCGTGGGGCGCAGGAACTCTCGGTGCTGCTGCCGTAAGCGTCGCGGCATTTCGTAGGGTGGGCTCTCGAGCCCACGCGGTGCAACATATGCATGTCGAAACGCGACGCGTAGCGATGTGCACAGGTACGACCGCGTGGGCACAAGTGCCTTGCGCGGCCCGGCCCACCCTACGGACTGATCAGTACCGTAGGGTGGGTTCTCGAACCCACCAAGCAGCACCGTAGCCGGTTGGTCAGAAGTGGTGACGCAACCCCAGCATCACACCATTCTGCGTCTTGCCCACGCCAACAGTACCGCCGGCGTCCAGCGCGACCGCCGAGGCGCCGTCGTTGTCCATGCGGCCGATGGCCGTGTACAGCACGGTGCGTTTCGACAGCGCGTAGCTCAGGCGCGCCACCAGCATGGTGACGTCGTCGTCGGAGTTCTTCGCGTTGCGCGCCGCCGCCTGGAGGTCGAACACGAAGTTGTTGACCGGGTGACTCACGCCCAGGTACCACAGCAGCGACTCGGTCTGGCCGGTGGCCGCATTCGTTTCGCGATCGATGGCGCCGCCGCCGATCTTGGTCGGGCCGATCATCAGGTAGCCGTTGACGGTAGTGCGGATGTCGGTGTTGTTCGGGCTGGTCAAGCCGCCGGCCGCGCCGGTGTTGCCGTTCAGGCGGTCGTAGGAGGCGTTCAGGCCCCATTGTTTGTTCTCGTAGCCGAGCAGCGCGGTGTACTGGCGGCAGGCCTTCGAGTTGCCCGCCACTTCGCCGGCGCAGTTGGTGGCGGCCGGTCCGCCGGCGGCGGAGGCGTCGCGCCCGAAGCTGTAGGTGGCGCCGACCACGAAGCCATTGAAGTTGCCCATGTAGCCGATGGCGTTGTCGCTGCGCGCGTTCGGCAGGTAGGGATCGATGCTGCCTATCGCGAACAGGTGCGGTCCGAGGACGTCGGTCTTCAGGCCCGAGATGTAGGTCATGTTGTTCTGGCGGCCCAGGGTCAGCGTGCCCCAGTCGCCCTTCAGGCCCACCTGCGCCGCGCGGCCGAACATGCGCCCGCCCTGCTGGGACGATCCGTTGTCCATCGCCAGGCCGCTTTCCAGCACGAAGAACGCCTGCAAGCCGCCGCCGAGATCCTCGGTGCCCTTGAAACCGATACGCGAGGGGAAGGAGCTGGTCAGCGACGGCACCTTGGTGTTCGAGTCGCCGGCGGCGTTCACGTTGGTCATGTGGGCGACGCCGCTGTCGACGATACCGTAGACCTGGACCGAGGTCTGGGCTTGCGCCGAGGTGGCGGCAGAAACGGCGGCCAGGCCGCACATCAGCGCGGCTGCGCTGGACAGGATGTTCTTCATGTTGTCTCCATTGGTTTATTGTGCGCGTTCGATTATCGAACAAGAGGTTGTTAATCGAACGCTAAAACGATACTATTGTTGTCACGGAACCTTGTCAACAATATGCTTGAGTCATTTTTTGATGAGGTTGCGACATGGCGACGACATCGCCGGCGTGCACATGGACGACAAGTAAGCGACAAGCAGACGACAAGCAGACCAACCGACAGGAGACAAGCATGCAATCGAAGACCATCGCGGCGCTCGCCGCGGCCACCGCCTTTGCCACCACGTTCGCCGCACCCGCGGCCTGGGCCCAGGACACCATCAAGGTCGGCGTGATCGCCTCCTTCTCGGGTCCCTTCGCCGACTACGGCAAGCAGATGCAGGGCGGGATCAAGGCCTGGATGGCGCAGAACGGCGACAGCGTCGCCGGCAAGAAGATCCAGATCATCTACAAGGACACCACCGGCCCGTCGCCGGAAATCGCCAAGCGCCTCGCGCAAGAGTTGGTGGTGCGCGACAAGGTCGACTTCCTGGCCGGCTTCGGCCTGACGCCGGAAGCCCTGGCGGTGGCGCCGATCGCGCAGCAGGCGAAGAAGCCGATGATCATCATGAACGCGGCGACCTCCGTCATCACCACCAAGTCCGACTACATCGCGCGCTTCTCGATGACGCTGCCGCAGATCTCGGCGCCGATGGGCGACTGGGCGCTGAAGAACAAGATCAAGAATGTGGCGACCGTGGTGGCCGACTACGGCCCCGGCATCGATGCCGAAAAGGCCTTCAGCGACCGCCTGGTGAAGAACGGCGGCAAGGTGGTGGAAGCGATCCGCGTCCCGCTGCGCAATCCGGAGTTCGCCCCCTTCATCCAGCGCATCAAGGACGCCAAGCCGGACGCCGTGTTCGTGTTCGTGCCGGCCGGCGAGCAAAGCATCGCCTTCATGAAGGGCTACCGCGAGCGCGGCCTGGCCGCTGCCGGCATCAAGGTCATCGCCACCGGCGACCTGACCGACGACCACGTGCTGCCGGCCATGGGCGACAACACCTTGGGCGTGATCACCACCTTCCACTACTCGGCCGCGCACAAGTCGCCCGAGAACGAGGCCTTCCTGAAGAGCTTCGCCGCCACCAACCCACAGGGCGGCCGCCCTAACTTCATGGCCGTTGCCGCCTACGACGGCATGAACGCGATCTACCAGGTCAGCAACAAGCTCGGCGGCAAGATCGACGGCACCAAGGCGATGGCGGTATTGAAGGGCATGAAGATCAACAGCCCGCGCGGCCCGATTTCGATCGACCCGTCCACCCGCGACGTGGTGCAGACGGTGTACGTGCGCAAGGTGGAAAAGGTCAACGGCGAACCCTACAACATCGAGTTCGACCAGTTCCCGAACATGAAGGACCCGGGCAAGCAATAACAGCCGGGGTCAGGTCTGACATTCGGACACGGGCTCAGCCATGCTGTCCGAATGCCAGGAACTTGCACGCGGGGATGCCGCTACGCGCCCGGCTTGCGCACGGTTGTCACCACGGTCGGCAAGTCCCAGGCGCCGCCCGGTGCGATGCCGAGGCAGGCGCCAGTGTTGCCCATGCTGGTATGGACGAAGCGCTTGCCGTCCCAGGTCCAGTTTTCGAAGGCCCAGCAGTCCCCCATGCCGCGGCCCTTCTGCGAACCGTCTATCTTCCCGGCGTCATAGCCGGAGCCATAGCTGGTGACGAGTTCGGGCGCGTACGGCGGATTCGCGTTGATCACCCAGTAGCCATCGCCCGTGTTGTAGGCGCCGCGCCAGCACAACGTGGAGGCCAGCAGCTTGCCGCCGCTCAGGCGCCGCACGGTGATCTCGTTCGGCGGTTCGCCGGGTTCGGTCAAAAGCGGGCACTCCTCGGCCTGCTTCTTGAACGCCGCCCGCAGGGCGTCCAGGCGTGCCTTCGGCCACTCGACCAGATCCTTGCGCGGCACGGCGGCAGCCACCACCAGCGGCATCGGCAAGGCCGGCAAGACGGTCTTTTCGTCGCGCGTGCCCTTGCGCACCAGGGCGCCCGGCGTGCCGAGACGGCCCTGGAACTCGTCCATCTTGAGCAGCACCGCGGCCGCGCCCTTGTCCGACAGGCGCCAGGTGCGGGTGCCGTCCGACCACGCGATCTTGCTGCTGCGGGTGAGCGATGACAGCAGCGCCTGCGTCTGGGCCGGCGCCAGGCCGACCGTCCATTTGCCCTGTTCGATCAGCACCTTGCCATGCGCCTGGCCGTTGATCGTCATCGTCAACGTCATCCGCTGCGGCAGCTGGTCGGTGGTCTGGTCGCCGCCGGGATTCCCGATCTGGAATTCGCCGCGCACCGGTTCGTTCGGCCCTGCCTTGCGCGTGAACAGGATGGATACCGGCATCGGGTCGCCGTTACCGGCGGTGCCGGCATCGTCCTCGTCGTCGTTGCCGCTCACGCTGTAATAGCCGGCGGCGCGGCAGGTACGGGTATTGTCGCAGGCCAGTTCCCAGTCGCCGTGCTCGAAGCGCAGTCCGGGCGCACCGGCAGGTTCGATGGCGGCAGCCCCGGTCGTGGCGCAGGCAGCCAGCATGGCCAGGAAAGCCGCATTGCGGGTCGATCTCATTCGTTTATCTCCAGTCGATGGTGACGGCCCTCAGGGCCTGGTTATAGCGCGCGCCGGCTGCACGGCGGTCGCCAGTACCGGCAGCACCCAGGCGCCGCCCGGCGCGACCAGCCTGCAATCGCCGGTATCGCCCTCGCTGCTATGCAAGAAGCCCTTGCCGTCCCAGGTCCATTCGTCGAACGAAAAGCAGTCGCCCAGCCCGCGTCCCTTCAACGAGGAACCGATCGTCCCGGACGCGTAGCCGTTGCCGGCGGTCGTCACCAGTTGCGGCGCATACGGCGGCTTCGCGTTCACGACCCAGTAGGCAGCGCCCTCGTTATACGCCGCGCGCCAGCACGGCAAGGACGCCAGCAGCTTGCCGCCGGTCAGGCGCCAGACCACGATCTCGCCCGGCGTACCGTCGATGTTGTCCGGCTCCGTGCAGGCGTCGGCCGGCGCCTTCAGGGCCTGGCGCAAGGCGGCCAGCTGGCGTGGCGGCAGGTCGATGGCCTTGTCGTCGACGGCGGGCACGTGGACCACGGGTTCCGGCAAGGGGGGCAGGACACTGCTTTCAAGCCTGGCGCCCTTGCGCACCAGCGCGCCAGGGGTGCCGACGCGGCCCTGGAACGCGTCCATCTTGAGCAGGACCGCGGCAGCGCCGGCATCGGACAGGCGCCAGGTGAAGGGGCCGTCCGTCCACGCGATCTTGCTCACGCGTGTGAGCGCCGCGAGCAAGGCCCGGGTCTGGTCGGGAGCGAGGTCGACCGTCGGACTGTCCTCGGCGACGGCAACCTTGCCGTGCTCCTTGCCGTCGATGGTCATGGTCAGCGACAGCGTCTTGGGCAGCGGCGTGGCGGATTGCGCGTCCTCGTAGGTGCCGATCTGGAGCTCGGCTTGGACGGGTGTATTCGGACCGGCCTTGCGGGTCAGCAGCACCGACATCCGCCGCTGGCCGGCGCCGTCATCGTCCCCGGCATCGCTGCTATCTCCGCTGTAATACCCGGCGGCGCGGCAGGTGCGCGTGTTGTCGCAGGCGATTTCCCAGTCGCCGTGGGAAAACCGCAGCCTGGGCAGCTCGGCGCTATTCGCGTTCCAGGGAGCGGCCAGCAGGGACAGGCTCAGGGCCGAGCATGCGATGAACAGTCGTTTCATATGTCGTGTGGTGTGCGAGCGCCTGCGGGTTCGCCCCATCGGCTTGTTCCAGGACAGACCGGAGTCTACGTTGCCGTTGTTTTGTTGGCAAGTCTTTGCCTTTACCGGCAGGCCGGACGGTAGGCCTGTTCGGCGGATATCCGCGAAGAATAAGGCGCTCGGGGCTGCTTGACATTCGCATTTCGGAATCGATACTTAGGTTTTTCAGATTTATCCGACGGCTTTTATCGCAGGCGTCTTACTAGCTTTTTCGGCAAACATGTTAGTTCGCTGCCGGCCATGCGCCGGCACGCATCCCTGAACATCTCCCCGGATTCGAATCGGCCAGCTGGACGGCTTGCGCCTGCACGCATGGTTTTTTTGGAAGGAGCAACAAGATGAAGAGGCAATTGATATCGGTAATTGGTTTCTGCCTGGTCGCGGGTAACGCCACGGCCGACACGGTGGTCGCGCCGCGTCCGGCGCGGGCTGTCCATCCGGACAACGTATTCACCCGCATGTACCCCGACCTGCCCTCGTTCGCGCCCCAGACCGCCGACGCACGCGCGGCGGTGCAGCAAATGGCGGCGCGCGGCGGCATGATCGACGCCAACGACAACCTGAGCGACCCGATCCAGTCGATCCTGAACCCGGCGGTCTTCAGCCCCAACAATCCCGACAACCCGAACATGAGCGCGGGCATGACCTTCCTTGGCCAGTTCCTCGACCACGACATCACCTTCGACAAGCGCTCGGTCCTGAACGCGAACGCCAATCCGATGGCGACCGTCAACTTCCGTACCGCCGCCTTCGACCTCGATTCGGTGTATGGCGAGGGCCCCGCGGGTTCGCCCGAGCTGTACACCACGAGCGGCGGGCGCATCAAGTTCATCCTGCAGCCGATCCCCGGCTCGGCCGCCGTGTCGCGCCATGGGGCCGTGCGCAACGACGTGCCGCGCGATGCAGGCAATGTCGCGCGCGTGGCCGACAGCCGCAACGACGAAAACATCGTCATCTCGCAGATGCAGGTGGCCATGCTCTCCTTCCACAACAGGGTGACCGATTTCCTCGCCGCCCAGCCGGCCTTTCGGACTGCCTCGCCGCAGCGCCTGTTCGACGAGGCGCGCCGGCTCGTGACCTGGCACTACCAGTGGATCATCCTGCACGAGTTCCTGCCGCAAACCATCGGCCAGGACCGGCTCGACGCGATCCTGCGCAGCGGCCCGGTGTACTACCAGCCGAAAGCGGCGGTGAACCGCTTCCGCATGGGCGACGGCCGCGAGATGCCGCGCATTCCGATCGAATTCGCCGCCTCCGTCTACCGCTTCGGGCATTCTCAGGTGCGGCCCAGCTACCGCGTGAACTTCGGACCGACCGGCGGCGCGCCTTTCTTCGCCCTCGCCTTCGACGACCGCGAGAATCCTGCCTCGCCCGACCCGAACGACATGCGCGGCGGCAAACGTGCGGCGCGCCGCTTCATCGACTGGCAGACCTTCTTCGATTTTGGCGACGGCAACGTGCGCCCGAACAAGCGCATCGACGCCAAGCTGTCGTCGGTGCTGATGCAGTTGCCGGGCTCGCGCGGGCCGTCGCCGGGCTTGCCGAGCGACGGCGTGCAGTCGCTGCCGGCGCGCACCATGACGCGCGCCATCAACTTCGGGCTGCCCTCGGGGCAAGCCTGCGCCCGCAAGATGCACATGCCGATGCTGGCGGCCGGACACCTGAGCGAACTCACGCCCTACGCCCTCGACAGCCGCAACACCATGGCCACCTCGACGCCGCTGTTCTTCTACATCCTGAAGGAAGCGCAGGTGATGGAACACGGTTTGCGCCTGGGACCGGTCGGCTCGCGCATCGTGGGCGAGGTGTTTGTCGGATTGCTCAGGGAAGATCCCGGCGCCTACCTGCGCGCGGCGCCGAACTGGCGGCCGACGCTGCCGACCAGCCAGCCCGGGAACTTCCGCATGCGCGACCTGCTGCAGTTCGCGGGCGTGGTGCCGCCGCTGTGAACGGCGGCGCCATTATTTTTGGCGTTTTCTGAAACACCGCAGGGCGATCGGGCGTCTAAGCTGCTTGCATCCTCGCGGTGCAAGCCGTTCGACAACCAAGGAGACCGACATGACACGCCCGATGTTCTCCCTGCGGCCATTCCTGCTGGTGGCCGCCGCCCTTTTCGTCGCCACACCGCTCGCGGCCCTGGCCCAATCCGCGCCGAACGACGCCCAGATCGCCGGCATCGTGGTGGCGGCGAACACCGTCGACATCGACGCCGGCAAGCTGGCCCAGAAGACCAGCAGCAACGCCGACGTGAAAGCCTTTGCCAAGCAGATGGTGACCGACCACACGGGGGTGAACAAGCAGGCCAGCGCCCTGGTCAAGAAACTGAAGGTCAAGCCCGAGGACAGCGAGTTGGCTGACACGCTTAAGAAAGGTGGCGCGGACAACATCGCCAAGCTGAAGGCGTTGAAGGGCAAGGAGTTCGACCGCGCCTACATCGACCAGGAAGTGACGTACCACGAAACCGTGATCGGCGCGCTGGACAAGACCCTGATACCGCATGCCCATAATGCCGAGCTGAAGGACACCCTGGTCAAGACGCGGCCCGCCTTCGTGGCCCACCTGGAGCATGCGAAGAAATTGCAGGCGGCGATGAAATGATGCGCGCCCGGACGCTGGCGGCCTGCGGTGCAATCGTGCTTGCCGGAGCCGGGCCGCCTGGCGCGCGGGCCGCGCCGGCGGTGCGGACGATCGTCATCGAGGGCATGCTCTTCTTGCCGCCGCTGGCCGAGGCCAGGGTTGGCGACGTCAACCC
>DAMABW010000153.1:0-9789 GCA_031999925.1 Massilia sp.
CGGTCGGGAATGGCCTGGCGCCGCTGGCGCGCCTGCGTGCGCGCCTGGATGCGCGCGGCAGCGCCGACCTGGCGCCGCTGGACGACGCCGGCATGCCGCGCGAACTGGCGCCGGTGGTCGACGCCTTCAACGCCTTGTTGGGCCGGATCGAAGCCGGCGCCCGTGCCCAGGACGAGTTCCGCGCGAATGTCGCGCACCAGCTGCGCACGCCGCTCGCCGGGCTGCAGTTGCAACTCGAATGGCTGGCGGCGCGCCACGCCACCGACCCCGACAGCGCCCGTTCGCTCGGCCTGATGTTGCAGGCCAACGCACGCATGATCCGCCAGACCAACCAGTTGCTCTCGCTCGAACGCGCCGAACCGAACCGCTTCGCGCGCTCGCGCCTGCTGCCGGTCGACCTGGCCGAACTGGTAGCGGAAAGCATCCAGCACTTCGTCGAGAGTGCCGCCGCCAAGGACATCGACCTCGGCTTCGAGCTCGAGGCTGCGCCGCTGCAGGGCGACCGCTTCCTGCTGCGCGACCTGGTCGACAACCTGGTCGACAACGCGCTGCGCTACACCCCGGCCGGCGGGCGCGTCACGGTGGCCTGCGGCGCTGGCGGGGAGGGCGGCAGCTTCCTGCGCGTCGAGGACAATGGCCCGGGCATTCCCCCGCATTTGCGCACCCGGGTGTTCGAGCGCTTCGTACGGCTCGACGAGCAAACCACGGGCAGCGGCCTCGGCCTCGCGATCGTGCGCGACATCGCCAATTTGCATGGCGCCGACCTGGTGCTGGGCGAACCGGAGGCAGGCAGCGGCGCGGTTTTCACCGTGCATTTCCCTTGATCGGCCGGCAATCCCGCGCTTGATCCCGTCGTGCGCCTGTCAGGATTCTGTCAGCATTTCCTCAGGGTAATGCAAGCTTTCTCGGGTATTATTCTCCCAAGGCAACTTTTCTTTCCGCGCGCGATGCGCCCAGACCCGAGGATTCCATGAAGCGCCAGGCAGGTTTTACCCTCATCGAACTCTTGATCGCGCTGGTGGTCGTCGGCGTCCTGACCGCCGTGGCCGTGCCCGCCTACGGCGGCTACATGCTGCGCACGCGCCTGACCGACGCCTATGCGGGCCTGGCCGGGGTGCAGCCGCTGGCCGAGCAGTTCTGGGCGAACGAACACAGCTTCGAAGAACTGGACGATGCCCCGAACTTCCCCGACGATACCGAGAATTTCACCTACGCCCTGACGGCGGCTGACGCGACCTCCTACACCGTCACCGCGACCGGCCGCGCCGGCGCCGCTGGTTTCGCCTTCACCATCGACCAGAACGGCCGCCGCCGCACCACGGTCACGTCGGCACGCGTGGCCGAAGGCTGGAGCGCCAGCGCCACCTGCTGGATCAAGGACAAGGGCGGCAAGTGCAGCGAATGAAGAGCCTGCGCACAGGCGGCTTCACGCTGCTCGAGTCGCTGGTGGCGCTCGCCGTCCTGGCCACCATCCTCGCCGCCGGCGCGCCGCGCATGAGCGCCTGGATCGATGCCAGCCGCGCGGTTGCAGCGTCGCAGTTCTACGCCGAGGGCTTTGCCCTGGCACGCACCCAGGCGCTGACCCACAACAGCGCCAGCCGCCTGGTGCTGAGCGAAAACGCCAATGGCCAGATGAACTGGCAGGTCGACATCTGCTTCCCGCGTCCGAGCACCCCTTGCAACGACAGCAGCGGCGCGTGGTCGACCACCGCCGCCGCGGCCGGCCTCGACCCGGAAGGCAACGCCGGCTTCAAGTCGGTGCTGCGCAGCGCCGAATCCCTGCCGGGCCTTGACGTGCTGGTGCAGACGATCGGTCCGGAGGATGCCGACAGCGTGTATTTCACCCCGGTCGGCTGGGTCGATACGACCGTGTCGCCGCGCATCGCGCGCATCGACATGGAACCCGCCGAGAACCACGCCGGCGACTTTCCCGCCAGCGCCGTGGTGCTGACCCTGGCCGGCATCGCCACCAAATGCCAGCCCGATGCCGGCGACAGCGATCCCCACAGGTGCCCGCCATGAACCGCATGCCCCGCATTCCACGCCTTTTGAAACGGCGCCAGGCCGGCGTGTCCCTGATCGAAGCCCTGATCGCCGCGGCGCTGCTGGCCATCGGCCTGCTCGGCACCATCGGCCTGCAGGCGCGCGCCTATTCGGCGCTGTCGGACGCCGGCATGCGCGCCGAAGCGACCATGGCCGCCGACAAGCTGCTCGGCGTGATGAGCACCGACCAGACCCGGCTCGGCGACTACGTGCTGGAGGAGGGCGAGGAACCGGGCGAGCGTCTCGAGGCCTGGTACGACGACACCCGCAGCCATATCCCGGGCGCCGAGGTCAGCGTCAGCGTCGACGAAGGCGTGGCGCCGGAGCCGAGCGAGGTCGTGATTCGCATCTCCTGGCAGCGCAAGGCCGGCGAACTGGGCGGCAAGCACGAGGTGCGCGCCTTCCTGTCGGGGGCGATGTGAGGACGCGCCGGCAAGATGGTTTTTCGCTGGTCGAACTGCTGGTCAGCGTGGTGATCGGCCTGCTGGCGCTGGTGTTCGCCACGCGCCTGATCACCGGCGCCGAGCAGAACAAGGCGAATGCCCTGGGCGGCTCGGACGCGATGCAGAACGGGATGCTGGCGATGTTCTCGATCAGCGGCGACGCCCAGCAGGCCGGCTACGGCCTGAACGACGCCTCGCTGATCGGCTGCAATACGCGCTTTTCCGACACCGGCGGCTATGCCATGGCCCCGGCCGCGCGCGGCGCGGCCACCGTGTATCCGCTGGCGCCGGTGGTGATCGAATCCGGCGGCGCCGGCCCCGACCGCATCACCCTGTATGCGGGCAGCTCGATGAGCGGCACCGGCACCCTGCGCGTGACGGGCAACTACATCGGCGGCACCCGCCTCGACGTCGACCGCATTCCCTACGGCTTCAACCTGGGCGACGTGGTGGTGGTGGCGCCGGACAACGTCGGCAACGGCGACTGCGCGCTGGCCCAGATCTCGGCCGACCCGAGCAAGCTGGCCGCGCCACCCGCGCAGCAGTTCGTGATGGTGGCCGGCGGCGCCGGTTTCCGCTACAACAGCGGCGCGCTCGGCCCGAATTTCACGGCCGGCATGGCGCGCATCTTCAACCTCGGCCCGGCCAAGACCCTGGCCTTCCACACCTGGTCGGTCGACAACGGCTTCCTGCAACTGCGCTCGACCGACCTGGCCGGCTCGGGCGGCGAGGCGCAGACGGTGGCCGACAACATCGTCTCGATCAAGGCGCAGTACGGCTTCGACACCCGCACCGGCGGCGCCTTCACGCCCCAGGACGGGCTGCAGGTGCGGCGCTGGTCGGCCGCCATGATCGACGCCGACGGCACCGGCGGCGTCGGCAGCGCCGGCGACTACGAGCACATCGCCGCGCTGCGCATCGCCGTGGTGGCGCGCAGCGCCGCGCGCGAGCGTCCCGGCGCGAACGGGCAATGCAACGCCACCCCGGACAAGCCGGTGGTGTTCGGCAGCGCCGTGCCCGAGGGCGTGGCGGCAGCCCCGATCACGGTCGACGTCGGCGGCGCCGACTGGCGCTGCTACCGCTACCGCGTTTTCGAAACCATCGTCCCGCTGCGCAACGCCGGCTGGAGACCCTGAACCATGCGCCAGACCTTCGCGAAAGAGCAGGGCGGCCTGGCCCTGCCGGTCATGCTGATCATCCTGCTGGTGATGCTGATCTCCAGCATCTACCTGCTCAAGTCGAGCAATTCGACCACGCTGACCGCCTCCAACCTGGCCTACGACTCGGCCCAGAGCCGTGCGGTGGACGCCGGCCTGCACGCGGGCTTCAAATGGCTGAGCCAGACGGCGGCCGGCAACAACAAGGCGCTGCTGAACGAGGATTCGCCGCAGAATGGCTACCTCGCCACGCTCGACACCACGCAGACCGCGCGCTCGGACGCCTTCTGGACCGGCAAGAAGACCGTGGTGCACGAAGGGCAGAGCATCGAGTACGTGGTGCACCGCCTGTGCCTGCTGACCGGCGCCTACGACGCCGTCGGCAATGCCTGCGTGCAGACCGCCGACGCGAATGCCGGCGGCGCCCACATCGGCGTGGGCGACAGCCTGGCGGCCGATTCGCCGCAGTTCGCCGAAACGCCGAAGGTCCACTACGTGGTCACGGCGCGCCTGTCGGGCGCGCGCGGCGGCAACGTGGTGAACCAGTTGGTGGTGCTGATCGGCGGCTGATGCCATCGGCCCGCAGCAAGAATAAAAACCGTCCGCCCGCCGGACAACCAGAATGGAAACGCGCATGAACCGCCTGCTCTCCCTGTTTGCCTCGACGCTCCTGGCTACTTTCGCAAGCGTGCTGCCGGCCCAGGCCGCGCCGACCAGCATCGCCAGCGTTCCGCTGCTGAACATCAGCGGCACCGGCACCGTCAAGCCGAACCTGATGCTCCTGTACGACAACTCGGGTTCGATGACCTTCAACTACACGCCCGACTACGTCAACAACACCGGCAGCTGCCGTTCGCGCGCGACGATTGCCGGCGGCATCCGCGGCTGCAAGGCGGGCGACCCGCCGTTCGCCAGCGCCGACTTCAACAAGCAGTACTACAACCCGAAGGTGCGCTACCTGCCGCCGGTCAAGGCCGACGGCAGCTCCTACCCGAACCAGAACGCGTCCGAGACCAGCAGCTGGACCTCGGTCACCACCGACATCTACGGCGTCGACCGCACCGATTTGCTGGGCCGCGACACCAACAGCACCAACCTGGTGACGGGTTTCCCCGATTTGCGCTGGTGCGACGGCTCCGACTGCGGCTACAACACCACCGGCTACACCTACCCGAACGACGCGCGCTACACGCCCGAATACTTCGTCTCGAATCCCTACTACTACACGATCAACGTCGCCGAGTACTGCACCGACGCCACCCTCACCAACTGCAAGGTGACGGCGGTGGGGGCGGCGGCGCCGAGCGGCTATCCGGAGCCGGCCAGGGTGCGCTTCTGTACCGACCGCGCACTGACCAATTGCCAGGCCAAGTTCGTCGGCGACTACAAATACCCGCGCTTCTCCGACCCGAACCGCAATCCGGACTGGTACGGCACCATCACCATCAAGGCCTCGCCCTACACCAACTCGATGACCATCAACAGCGTGCAGGTGGTCGAGCCGAACGGCACCTTCACGCTGACGAATGCGGCCGTCACCGCCGCCAACGGCACCGACACCGCCGCCAAGCAGACCGCGCTGGCGGCCTCGCTGGCCGCCTCGATCATGGCCAAGACCGGCCTGGCCTACCAGTACACCGCCTGCCTGCGCACCGCCAGCGGCAGCGTGCCGGCCTGCTCGAAATACGGCATCACCCTGGAAGCGAACAACATCGTCGCCGTGGTGCCGATCAGTTGCCCGGCCGGGAACACGAATAAAGCGGTCGGTCCCTGCACCGTGGTCAACGACGGCAGCCGCGGCGGACGCGACCTGATCGTCAACTCGGGCAGCCGCGTGACCGCGCTGCTGCAGGTCGCCGGCACTTCGAACTCGTCGAAGACCCAGGTCTTGAACGGCCTGTCGTACGGCGGCGTCCAGCTGTTCGGCAGCACGCTCAGCATCGGCTCGCGCTCGTCGAGTTCGACGGTGGCCAACCTCATCAAGAACAAGATCCTCACCAACAAGGGCATCACCGCCTACGTCGGCGGCACCAATGCGAACACCGCCGGCCCGATCTGCGCGGCGGCGAACGCCAACTACGTCTGCCTGGTCAGCACCAGCCTCGACACCGTCGGCGACAACATCTCCCTCGGTTCGCTGACCAACAACACCAGCGGCCGCACCACCTACCTGAGCTTCGGCGCCACGCCCGGCATCAGCGACGGCGTGCCGACCGATGTGACGCCGCTGGGCGCCTCGGTGTTCGTACGCACCGACATTGTCTCTACCCGCACCAGCTATCCGAAGGACGTCAAGCGCACCGACTGCGCCGGCAGCAGCTGCACCTATGCCGAGGAGATGACCAACTTCGCCAACTGGTATGCCTACTACAAGAGCCGCAACCAGATGATGAAGACCGCCGTCGGCCAGGCCTTCCAGCCGATCGCCGACAACTACAACGTCGGCATCGTGTCGCTCTCGACCGCCGCCGCCGAGGGTTCGATCAAGCAGCCGCCGAAACCCTTCACCGGCGCGGCGCGCACCGCCTGGTACAAGGCGCTGTACGACATGACCACCAGCGGCTCGACCCCGGTGCGCCAGGGCCTGCACGCGGTCGGCAAGATGTACGCGAACCGCTCGCCGTATGCCTACTCGGCCGGCAACGAGGTGGTGCAGTTCCCCTGCCAGCAGAACTTCACGTTCGTGACCACCGACGGCTACTGGAACGGCGGCGCCGCCGACGGCGTGGTCAACAACGACAACAAGGAGGACCTGTCGCGCTTCTGCTCGCGCAGCAAGGGCTGCGTCGACCCGAGCCCGCAATCGGCCAACTCGCTGGCCGACGTCGCCCTGTACTGGTACAACGGCGGCTCGAACGACGCCGTGACCTCGCTGCGCCCGTCGCTGGAAAACTGGAACGAGCCGAACGGCCTGGTGGCCGCGGCCGCCGGCGACAACACCCGCCTGCACATGAATACCTACGCGCTCGGCCTGGGCGTGGACGGCATCATGACCTACGACGACAAGTACGACACCGCGCCCAAGGCCGGCAGCGACTTCTATAAACTGATCACCGGCGTGCAGACCGGCTGCCCGTGGAACAACAACGGCCCTTACGTGTGGCCGAACCCGCAAACCCAGGTCGACGACGGCGGCGCCGCCTACCAGTCGCGCGTGGACGATCTGTGGCACGCGGCCATCAACGGCCACGGCAAGTACTTCAGCGCCTCCGACCCGCTGCAGGTGATCGACGGCCTGCGCGCGGCGCTGTCGAACATCGAGGTGAAGATCGGCGCGGCGGCCGCTGCGGCGACCTCGACCCCGAACATCTCGCAGCAGGACAACGACATCTTCTCGGCCACCTTCACCACGGTGCGCTGGTACGGCGAACTGTCGGACAAGAAGATCGACACCGTCACCGGCATCGTCGGCAGCACGGCCAGCTGGAATTCCTCGGAAACGGTGGGCAGCCAGGTCGCCGCCGACGGGGACTCGCGCCGGATCCTGATGCGCGACTTCCTGAACGCCGACGACATCGACGACGGCCTGAAGGACTTCGATTTCGGCCTGATGACCGATCCCGAGAAGGCCTGGTTCGCAAACAAGTGCAACGCCCTGGCACAGTGCCTGACCCTGTCGGAGGCGAACCGCAGGATCGTGAATAATGGCGAGAACATGGTGAACTGGCTGCGCGGCCAGCAGCAGTACGCGAACGACACCCTGTTCCGCGCCTACTCGAAGACCACCACGATCCCGGGCGGGGCCGCGGCCCAGTTGCCGATCGTGCTGGGCGACATCGCGTCCTCGAAACCGGCCTACCTGCGCGACCCGCGCAAGTCGTATCCGCTCGACGACTACAACGCCTACAAGCAGGAGAACGCCACGCGCCAGCCGACCGTGTTCGTGGCCGCCAACGACGGCATGCTGCACGCCTTTGACGCCAATACCGGCGTCGAGACCTGGGCCTACATGCCGCGCATCACGATGAAGAAGCTGCACCTGCAGGCCAGCACCACCTACGGCACGAACCACCAGTTCACCACCGACGGCTCGCCCGAGGTAGCCGACGTGAAGATCAACGGCGAATGGCGCAGCGTGCTGGTGGCAGGCCTCAACGCGGGCGGGCGCGGCTACTACGCGCTCGACGTCACCGACCCCGACGCGCCCAAGGCCCTGTGGGAATTCTGCGCCGACAGCGCCGTGTGCAGCGGCGACAACTACGACAAGGACATCGGTCTTTCCTTCGGCAACCCGCAGTTCGGCACCTGGAAGGATGCGCGCGGCGTCGAGTACTGGGCCGTGTTCCTGACCTCGGGCTACAACAACATCCCGGGCACCGACGGCATCGCCAGCGGCGACGGCCGCGGCTACCTGTACGTGATCGACATCGCCACCGGCCGCAAGCTGGCCAAGAAGGCGACCCCGGTCACGGCCGCGTCGCGCGACTACGTGGCCAATCCGTCGGGCTTCGCCCGCATCACGGCGATCAGCGACAACCCGAATACCGATCCGAAGATCACCTTCGTCTACGGCGGCGACAACGACGGCTCGATGTGGCGCTACGACTTCACAGGCCTGGGTGAGCCGACGGTACTGATGCTGGGCAGTGCGGGCGCCAACCAGCCGGTGACCACGCGTCCCGACGTGACCACCTGCCTGGTCAACAACTTGGCGCCGGACGGCACCCAGAGCAGCAGCACCACGCGCGTGGTCGCTTTCGGCACCGGCCGCCTGCTCGACGAGGTCGACATCGCCAACACCGCCGTGCAGAGCGCCTACGTGCTGAAGGATGCGGGCGCGATTCCCGCGGCCGACTGGCGCGGCACCTCGAAGATGGCGAAGCAGACCCTGGCCAGGATCAGCGGCACCAGCACCGCCTACTCGATCAGCGGCCCGGCCGTCGACTTCGGCACCCAGAGCGGCTGGTACGTCGACTTCGCCCTGAACAGCGGCGAGCGCGTGAACCTGGACCCGAAGATCGTCTCGGGCGGCCTGAACATCGTGACCAACCTGCCGAGCTCCTCGTCGAGCTGCAAGGTGGGCGGCACCAGCAACGTCTACCAGCTGAACGTCTGCACCGGCGAGCCGCTCGGCGCCACGATCAGGAACAGCGCCGGCCAGGACGTCCAGATCGCCGGCCAGACCCTGTCGAACGCCTCGGCCGCGGTCGGCTTCATCATCGTGCGCCTGCCGTCGGGCGCGCTGAAGATGATCACCACCACCGCCGACGGCAACACGATCACCTCGGGCGTGGCCCCGGCGGAATCGGAAGGCGCCTCGCGCGCCGGCTGGCGCCGCGTGCGCGAGTGAAACGTAGGGGCGGCTCTTTGTCATCCAGGCCCCCGGCCTGGATGACTCCACGCGTCCAACCGCTGCTGGAATGGATGCAGCCGTACTGCTACCCATTCAATTCACACGAACCCCCTCGGAGTCGGTAAAATCGAGGGTTTTCTTCATGGGCCTAAGGGGCTCGACTATGTCCAACGAAACTGACATCCTCGCGACCGACGCCGCCGCACCCGCGGGCGCCGCGCCGACGCCTGCCTTCATTTCGCGCGAAGTGGCGCGCCGCCGCACCTTCGGCATCATTTCCCACCCCGACGCGGGCAAGACCACGCTGACCGAGAAGCTGCTGCTGTTCTCGGGCGCGATCCAGCTGGCCGGTACGGTCAAGGGCCGCAAGAGCGGCCGCCACGCCACCTCGGACTGGATGGACATCGAGAAGCAGCGCGGCATTTCGGTCGCGTCCTCGGTGATGCAGTTCGAGTTCCGCGACCACGTGATCAACCTGCTCGACACCCCGGGCCACCAGGACTTCTCGGAAGACACCTACCGCGTGCTCACCGCCGTCGACTCGGCCCTGATGGTGATCGACGCTGCCAAGGGCGTGGAAGCGCAGACGATCAAGCTGCTCGACGTCTGCCGCATGCGCAACACGCCGATCGTCACCTTCATGAACAAGCTGGACCGCGAAACACGCGACCCGCTGGAACTGCTCGACGAACTCGAGTCGGTGCTAAAGATCGAGTGCGCGCCGGTGACCTGGCCGATCGGCATGGGCAAGAACTTCCGCGGCGTGTACCACCTGCTGAACGACACGATCATGCTGTTCAAGGCCGGCGAGGAAAAAGCCGACGGCGCCTTCGAGATCATCAAGGGCATCGAC